>JAGBIR010000231.1 GCA_017934845.1 Alistipes sp.
AGAACGCTTTGACTACTCTTCCTATGGGTGGTGCAAAGGGTGGTTCAGATTTCAGCCCCGTTGGTAAGTCAGACGCCGAGATTATGCGTTTCTGCCAGGCCTTTATGATGGAGTTGTGGCGTAACATCGGTGTTGATACCGACGTTCCCGCAGGTGACGTAGGCGTTGGCGGTCGTGAGATCGGTTTCCTCAATGGTATGTATCAGAAGCTCGCACGCGAGTACCACACCGGCGTTTTGACCGGTAAGGGTATGACTTGGGGTGGTTCTATCCTCCGTCCCGAGGCTACCGGTTTCGGTGCGCTCTATTTCGTTGAGCATATGTAGGCAAAGGCTGGCAAGAGCCTCAAGGGTGCTACTATCGCCCTCTCGGGCTTCGGTAACGTTACTTGGGGTGCTGCAAAGAAGGCTACCGAGCTCGGTGCAAAGGTTATCGCAATCTCTGGTCCCGACGGTGTTGTTTACAACCCCAACGGTATGACCGACGAGAAGATCAACTATATGTTGGAGTTGCGCGCATCTAACCGCAATATCGTTGCTCCTTTTGCTGAGAAGTTTACCGACGCTACATTTACTCCCGGCAAGAAGGCTTGGTCAATCAAGTGTGATATCGCATTGCCTTGCGCCTTCCAGAACGAGTTGAACGAGGACGACGCTAAGGAGTTGTTGGCAAATGGTACATGGTGTGTTGCCGAGGTATCTAACATGGGTTGTACTCCCGAGGCTATCCACACATTCCAGTCAGCAGGCATCTTGTTTGCCCCGGGTAAGGCTGTAAACGCTGGTGGTGTAGCTACTTCAGGCTTGGAGATGACTCAAAACTGCATGCACATCTCATGGTCAGGCAAGGAGGTTGACGAGAAGTTGCACTTCATCATGGAGTCTATCCACGAGGCATGCGTTCGCTACGGCAAGCAGGCCGACGGCTCTATCAACTACGTAAAGGGTGCTAATATCGCAGGCTTTATGAAGGTTGCTCAGGCTATGTTGGAGCAGGGCGTGATCTAAAATTAAAAGCGATTTTTAACCAATAGCGTAAAGGGTTGCCCACGAGGACAACCCTTTACCTATTTATATATACCCTTCGCTCACAACGCGGAAACGGCCGACACGCGCCACCCTCTTGAAAGGGCAGCTAAAACCTCTCCAACAACGGCAACCACACTAAAGCCGCTCCAAAATCCTTCGGATGGCGGGAATCTTCATTACGGGAAGCAGAGCCCACGCCGGCAGTATGGCACAAATAGCAGCCTCGACTTTGGTCAAAAAGCCGGGCAGACACTCCCTTCGGCGTCGGAACATTGCTCGCAGAGCCTTGCGCGCCACATCCTCGGCCGAGAGCATCATACCACAACGCAACAATCGGCGACGCATCTTATCGTCCAATCTATAGAAAGGCGTATCGACAGCCGATGGATATACCGTCGTGACACTCACCCCGCGCTCGCGCAACTCATACCATAGCGACTGCGCAAAACTCTTCAGGTAGGCCTTCGTGGCTGCATAGTGCGAGATTGTCGGATAGGGAGTCCACGCCGTCAGCGACGACATAATGAGGATATGCCCTCGGCCGCGCTGCGCCATCCTACCACCAAACAAACGACACAGCTTTGTAGGCGTGGTGCAGTGCAGCGCAATAATCTTGTCGATACGCTCCTCGGCTGTATGCTCCAACGTCGAGAAGAGCAACATCCCGGCATTGTTTACAAGGATCTCCACCTCGCCATCCAACTGCTCGGCAAAGGCGAACACGCGCTCGGCAGCGTCGGCCGTCGTCAGATCGACGCACAGCGGCAGCGCCTCTATACCATAACGAGCCGCAAGATTGTTCGCCACGCGACAATTCTCCTCGTCGCGCTCGCTCACGACGACTATATTGTAACCCCTCTCGGCCAATTGGCGGGCATACTCTGCACCAATGCCCGACGACGCACCCGTAACTATTGCAAACTGTTTCATACGACAAAGATACTCATTTTTCGTCACCCCGCACAAAAAAACTGCGCCCCAACGGAGCGCAGTTTACTAATAGACAATGGTTGATTACTCAAAAACAACGCAATCTGCTATGCTGGTTGCCCAACCTGGCAAATCGATAGTAAACAACTTTGTATCATAATCAGCATCTGTCGAAGGGATAGTAAACTTATCGATAGTAAGCTCCTGACCATCAACCTTACAGTTCTTGAATACAATCTTATGACCACTTGCAAGTTTAGAAAGATCCAAGTTCATATGTGCGATAAAAGAGCAATCTGTAATCGTTGTGTTTACATAAGGCTTCAATACGCGGCCAGAAACGTCATTGTAGTATGTACCCTGCTCAAACTTCACATTTGTGAAAGATGCACTCTCGATTTCACCGTAGCTTGTCCAACCTGCGAGAGTTGAGTTTGTAACGATAAGATTAACACCCTCAGAACCTGCCTCGCCAGTGTTGATAGGGTAGAGTACGCCATCACCACCAATGTTAACGTTGTCAAGAATAACGTCCTCGGTAGGATGCATAATCATAATGGCACGACAACCCTCCTCGATAGTGATGTTCTTAACAGTACCACCAGAAGTCATAATACCATAGTAGTCGCCAGAGCCCTCCATATCCAACTTGTTACCACCACCGTCGATAACACCGCCATCCTGCTTGATAGAACACTTGTTACCATAGGGAGCAGTTGTTGCAGCCTCGCCCTCAACATCCTCTGTAAGAACGATATTTCCGCCGTTCTCGAGGACATCGTTTACATCATCAAAAGAAGCACCGTTGCTAACGCTGTAGTTACCCTTATCATCTACTGTAATACCACTTGCTACGATTTTCTCTCCGCCAATAATTGCATTCTGCAGGTTACTTACAACGAGTGTCGCAATATTAGAAGCTGTCAAAGCCTCACCGTCCAAAGTACAATTCTCGAATACGCAAGCTGCACGAGCATCTATTCTAAAACCAGCCTCGAACTCGCAGTTCTTGAATGTTGTAGGAGCGTAAGGACGGCAATATGCGTAACCTGCGCCCTCGCCGAATGAGCAACCCTCAAAATATACACTACCGATTGTTGCAGCGTAGCTTGTCCAACCGTTGAGAGTACAGTTGTAAGCAGCAAGGCCCTGTCCTGATGCCTGATCGCAAGAGATAGTGTAGGTAGGGCCATCGATAATTACGTTCTCCAAAATAATCTTCTTTGAAGCATCGCCTGTCTTAACGAAGATACCGCGGAAACCCTTAGCAACAGTGATGTTCTTAATAGTACCATTAGAGATTGCGATGGCTGAATCCCAAGTGCTATTTGCACCCTCTACCTCCAAAGTGTGGCCGTTACCATCGAGTGTACCACCATTTACTGAAATACCATTTGAGCCATAGCCATTTGAGCCTGTATCTGTGGTAGTAACATCGTCAACAAAGATAACATCGCCACCCTCAGCGGCCTTCTCCTTCAATGTCTCCTGACCCTCTGCTGTGCCATCAACAGCTGTTGCACCATTGATAGTTGAACCCTCTTCAGTCTGCATATACTCAACACCATCGATAATGAGCTTACCAGGACCATCTGCATTGTATGCAGCACATACCAAGTTACCAAACTTCTTAGTGTTGATTACATAACCGTCATTTGCCTTAAGCTCGCCCTCGAATGTGCAGTTAGTAAATGTAACAGGCTCGTTTGCGCTGCTATTCATCCATACACCAGCGATACCACCAATCTCTTGAACGTCAGCCTCCTCACCAGCGGCGTAAATCTCTACATCTGCGTTGCAAGAAACGTTCACAAACTTATTGCCATAGTGAGCAATACCAACAATACCACCTACATCGCATGTAGAACCCTTAACATTGATATTTGAAGTTACATTGCTTACAGTGTGGCCACCCTCGCCCATAAAGCCGATTACGCCACCTACATAAGTACGGTATGCTGTACCATTCTCAACAGAGTTTGCATTTACATAAGAAGTCTCGTCAACGTCAACCTTAATGTTGTTCCAGTTAGCGTAAGCGTTCTTACCACCTACACCTCCAACATAAGACATACCGTTAACCTCAACATGACCCTTAACGGTGATGTTGCTATACTTTGAAGTATAAGGATTACCAGCCACAACACCAACATTGAGGCGACCTGAAACCTTTGCGTTCTCAACTACAAGGTTCTTAATCTCGCCGTTGCGAGTATCACCGAAAATACCAACGTTAGATTTGTTACCAGTAATTACAAGGTTGCGGATTGTGTTACCCTGACCATCGAATTTACCATAGAAAGGATTGCTGCTTGTACCGATAGGAGTCCACTCCACGCCATTAAGGTCGATATCGCACTCCAAAACGATTGTCTTACCGCTAAGGTTATCAGCCGCTACCGCAGCGCGAGTAGTTACATCGTCTGTATCGAGAGTACCATTTACCAATGCTGCCAAATATGCCAAAGCACCGGGGTTAGAAACGTGGTATGTCTTTGTAGGCTCATCGTAGAAAGGCTCATTCAAAGACTCGCCATCCCACTCCTCGTAGTTGTCATCGGTAAAGCCGGGAAGGATAACAACATTGAACTCGGCGGGAGCGGTGATGATGTTACCTACGATGTTGGTGCGGTAGTTACGCTGTACGGGTACAGATGTGTACTTACGCTCAACCTCGTCGTTGATGTTCAAAGTAACGTTAACCAACTTCTTGTCGCCAACCAAAAGGTAGTTCATCGCGATGTGGTCGTAGCTCTTGCCGTTAGCCGAGATTGTACCCTCGGCCTTGTTTGCCAATGCGAATGTTGTCGATACCTCGCCTGAAACTGAACCATCAACAAAGTTCAATGTGTTGTAAATCTTCTCGACAGTAACCTCGGTCTGAGCAACAGCAAACTTCGCCATCTCGGCCTCGGTAGTGTCGCCAGTACCGATGTTGAGCTGTGCGAAAGGACGACGAAGCTCGATAGTACGGCTGATTGCGCCATTCACTCTGCCCAGATCCTCATACTTGAAGAATGCGTCGTACTCCTCTTTGTTAGCAGTCAGAACATCGCTTACAGTCATTGTCTTTGCATCCCAATCGACTGTGTAGGGAGCCTGAGCGTCAGCCGCCCAGAACAATACCTCGTACTCGCGGCCCTGAATAAGTTTAAGGTCAACGGTTGTAGAGAGCTTAATCTCCTTTGAGCCCTGCAATTCGGTAAGGCGACCGTTAACATTGTCATAAACAGCCCAATAGAGGGTTGTTGCCTTCTCACCCTCGCCATAACGAGTAGCTACGGCAGGCGAATTTACGCAGAACGATACCAACGCCTCCTTATCCTCGACGGGGGCAACAACATCGTCTTTTGCGCAAGATGTCAACAGCATACCAAATGCTGCGACAGCCATCAAAAGTTTTTTCATAAATTTGGAGTTTAAATTAAAAAAATATTAAGTTGTTTTATTGAATATACACTCTCTTCGCGCGTATTATTTGACAAAGGTAATCAAATTTGAGGCTCAAAATTCCCCCCCCGAAAAATTTACATATTTATGCACAATTATCACGAGATAGCGGAATATATCAATACTTTGAGAATAATTATTCCTATCAGGTAAATATTTATCTTATAAATCTTGTATCACAAAACATAAAAAGCCCGCCTTTTCGGGCGGGCTAATAGCCATCGGATTGACTCCGAGATCGGTTACTTATCTTTACGACGTTCGATCTGTCGCTTCATTACATCCATAACATTGTCGATTGCCTCCTCAAAAGTACGAGCCTGCTCCTCGACACGAATGTCGCCGCCGGGCACGCGGAGTGTAACAACTGCAATCTTGTTACCCTTCTCGTCGTCCTTCTCAAGTTTCAACACAACATCTACTCCGGTAGCGTTCTCTGCTACGCGATCCAACTTGGCTAATTTTTTCTCGATAAATTCGATCAATTTTGTACTGGCGTCGAATTTCACTGACTGAATCTGTACGTTCATAGCCTTCAAATTTAAAAAATTAAACAATATAATAGTAGGCCCAAGGCCTTGTCAAACAACACTTTATTTCGCCGCAACTCCTCATCATGCAACTCCCCCCTGCCAACAGCTAAAGCCTATCGGAATCCTCCTGTCGGGCACGCGGATGCGCCTCGGCATAGACCCTCATAAGGTGCGCAATGTCGTTATGCGCATAGACCTGCGTGGCTCGGAGCGACGAGTGACCCATCAACTCCTGAATCTCGCGCATGTCGGCTCCATCATTGAGCAGATGCGTCGCAAAGGTGTGCCTCAAAACGTGCGGCGAGACCTTACCCCTAACTCCACACTCACGCAGAAGGCGTGCCACGCTACGCTGCACATCGCTCCGCGAAATTCGCGCTTGTTGTGTTGATAAAAATAGTGCTTTTTCTGCACTTATGCAAATTTTTTGCTCCGAAAATTTTTCGATATACGATTTTACCTCGCGGCTCACCCTGCCGACCAAAGGAACAACGCGCTCTTTATCGCCCTTACCCCTCACGCGAAGGGTGCTAAAATCGTGGCTGAAATCGTCGATATTGATACCTACCAACTCCGCCAAACGAAGGCCGCAACTATAGAGAATAAGTACCATCAAAGCATCCCGCTGCTCGCGCCAATCGCCCTGCTGCAGACGCTCCAAAACGGTATCGACAACGACTATCATTTCGCCCTGCTGGACAAACTTCGGAAGGCGTTGCGGAGTGCGCATCGAATGCACCTTGACGAAGATGTTTTTGGCAACGATTTCACGTTGCAAAAGGAAGTGATAAAGCGACCGCAATGATGCCACCATACGATTGATAGTCTGGGGTTTAAGTCCTCGCGCATCGGCCAGATAAAGTTCCCAGTTTCGGACATCTTCACCACGCGCCATTTCCAACGAAAACTCCACCTCGGAGGCAGCACTACCCCACGCAATAAAGTCGGCAATATCGCGACTATAATTGCGCACCGTAAGCGGCGAATAGCGACGCTCCGCCTGCAAATAATCAATAAATTTTTCTATGATAGCACCGTTCTCCATTTGCTCTCTTACCGCTCCTGCCGCGAAATTGAAATTATACGCGCATCGCCCTGACCGGGGAGCGGCTGATGAATGACAATTTCGGCATAGATTTTTCTACCGCGGCCACCATTCGCATCCTTCTCTTCGCCCTTGCATAGAAAACGGAAGTTTGTGCCCGCCACGACCTGCACACCGACATTCATCGGCTCGTACTCGACATCACCTTCCAAATTCTCGATCACGCTGTAAAAGAGTGCCTTCTGCTCATCGGTCGGACGTCGCTGCTTTGAGTAGCCACCGACACTCGCTTCATCTCGCCCGAACAGAGCCGACAAATTATCGCATCCCGCCAACATCGAGGAAAGAGCAAACAGAATCACAACGCAAAGTCTTTTCATAACACTCATCCGTAAAAAAATTACAAAACTCAAGCCTCGGCAAAGGCTTTTATATTTTTTACAAATATAAACAAAAATGAGTTGTTCAGAAATATTTACCACTTATTATTTTGACTTTTTGTGATAAATCATTATCTTTACAGCACTTTTAATCCAAAACCAAAACTGGAACACACATAAACACAAATAACTTTATAACTTATGGCAATCACAAGAAAAGATTTTCTCAAGACATTGGGAGGTATGGCCGCTCTTACGATCATTCCTCGCCGTGTTTTAGGAGGTGCCGGTCACATTGCTCCTAACGATCAGTTGACCAAGGGTATTATCGGTACTGGTGGTATCGGTATGAGCAGCCTCCACTTTACCAGCGACGAGCAGTGCCGCTTGGTAGCATTGTGTGACGTTGATAGCAAGCACCTCAAGCGAGGCGTTGACCGCGCAAAGGAGCGTTTCAACGAGACAGTTAAGGGCTATCACTTCTATCGCGATTTGATCAACGACCCCAACGTCGATATCGTTCACATCGCAACTCCTCCCCACTGGCATGGTATTATGGCCGTTGAGGCAGCAAAGGCTGGCAAGGATATCTTCTGCGAGAAGCCTATGACCCGTACAATTGGTGAGGGTAAGAAGGTTATGGAGGCTGTCGAGCAGAACAAGCGCGTATTCCGCCTCAACACTTGGTTTCGCTTTGCCGATACATTCTATGGTTTGGGTACAACGGTTGAGCCTTTGAAGAAGTTGGTTGACAGTGGTATGCTCGGTTGGCCTTTGAAGGTTACCATCTCTGGCTACACAGGCTTCAACTGGAAGTTCTTCTGGGTAGGTAAGGAGAATTTGGTTGAGCAGCCCGTTCCCGAGAACCTCGACTACGATTTGTGGTTAGGTCCTGCACCTTATAAGCCCTATAACGAGCACCGTACTCACCAGACCTTCCGTGGTTACTGGGATTACGATGGTGGTGGCTTGGGCGATATGGGTCAGCACTATATCGACCCCGTACAGTACATCTTGGGTAAGGATAACACCTCTCCCGTAAAGGTCGAGGTTGACGCTCCCCAGCAGCACTACGATGCAATCGGTACTTGGCGTAAGATCACCTACACCTACGACGACGGCTGCCAGATCATCCTTCAGGGTGAGGATCACGGCGATCCTACTGCTCCCTACATCGAGGGTCCGTTGGGTAAGGTATATCAGGGCTTCCGCTGCACAATTCCCAACGTTATGGATAAGTTGGCCGAGTTGCCCGATCCCGAGCCACAGAACACCGATTTCTTGAAGTGTATCCGCACTCGCGAGAAGTTTACGCTGAACGAGGCTAACGGTTTCCGTTCATCTACTGTCGTGAATATGGCATTGTGCGCTTTGCGTTTGAACCGCACATTGGAGTTCGACCCCGTAAAGTTGCAGTTCATCAACGACGATGCAGCCAATGCACTCATCGACCAGCCAATGCGCGGTCCTTGGAAAATCTAAACCGTAGAACCGTCTAAAACTTAAGAAAAGAGATGAAAAAGATATTTTTATTTATTACCATTCTTGCATTGATGCCCTTCGTAGCAATCAATGCACAGGACGATGCACGCAACCGCGTTACCTCGACAATCGTTGCCGACGCGCTTATGCAGTTGCCGGCGCAGACTCCCGAGGTTTACAATCAGGTTATGTCGGAGCTTGCCGCAACAGGTAGCGAGGGCGTACAGATGATTGCCGATATGTTGCAGGTTGCAGCCGAGGGCGTAAACAACTCTCCTATGGAGTACGCTTTGCAGGGTGTTGCAGCTTATGTATCGAAAGACAACGAGGCTCTTCGTGGCGGTGTTCGCGAGGGTTTGAAGGCCGCTTTCGCTAAGGAGGATGCTCCCGTGCTGAAGGCTTATTTGATGAATATGTTGGAGATTTGCGCTACTGCCGAGGATGCCGATTTCTTCGTAGCACAGCTCTCTGACGAGTATCTCGATGAGCATGCAGCTCACGCATTGTCATCAATTAAGGGTACCGAGAATGTTATCCTCTCGCTTATCCAGAATCAGGCAGAGAACGGCTTGTGCAAGGTTATGTTGGCAGGTATGGCATCATATAAGCACATCCCCGAGGCCGAGGCTACTCTTATCGGTTGGGTTGCTGATGCAAAGGATAAGGATTTGGCTTTGGTTTACAATGCAATCGCATCTTGTGGCGACGCAGCTGCCGAGAAGACTTTGGCTGCAGCTGCCAAGGCTGTTAACTATGAGTTCGAGAATACCGACGCTTATGGTGCTTATGTTGCATTGCTCAACAACCTCCTTACAACCAACAAGCCTCTTGCAATCAAGGGCGCAAAGAAGTTGATGAAGGTTGCAAAGACCAACGTTAGCTTGCAGGGTCTCGACCTTTTGGCTCGCGCAAATGGCCAGCAGGCATTACCTACCATTTTGAAGGGCATGAAAGAGGAGTGCCGCGACTACCGCTATGGTGCACTCTTGAGCGCAAACTACTTTGCCGATGACAACACCTACGCTACAGTTGCCGCTTCAATGGCAAAGGTAAGCGACGAGGCAAAGGTTGACATCCTGAACTGGTTG
>JAGBIR010000020.1 GCA_017934845.1 Alistipes sp.
CATTACACCATTCATTACACACTTCTCGCCTGAAGTACCTGATGCCTCCAAAGGACGTGTAGGAGTATTCAACCATACGTCAACACCCTGAACCATACGACGAGCAAGCTCCATATCGTAGTTCTGCAAGAAGACGATCTTACCAACGAACTCGGGCATTGAAGATACCTCGATAATGCGTTTGATCAAATCCTGACCGGGCTTATCGTTGGGGTGAGCCTTACCTGCGAAGATGAACTGTACGGGACGCTCCTTATTATTTACAAGTGCTGACAAACGCTCAAGGTTAGTGAACAACAGGTAAGCACGCTTGTAAGTGGCAAAACGACGAGCAAAACCGATAGTCAACACGTCGGTACGGATACGCTCGGCAGTCTGAACCATCTGGCGAGGTGAGTCGAAACGTACCTGCTGGGGATCGGTATAACGCTTGCGGATGTGGTTGATCAAGCGAGTCTTAAGCTCGATACGCTCGTTCCACAACTCTGCATCGTCAATCTTGTGAACACCCTGCCACTCAGGGATATTGTAAACGTGGCTGTTGAAGCCCTTGGCGAAGTAACGCTCGTACAAACGACGCAAGTTAGATGCTACCCAAGTTGGGAAGTGAACACCATTGGTAACGTAGCCAATGTGCAACTCATTCTTGAAGTAGCCGGGCCACATGTTACCCAAGATATCCTTCGATACCTCACCGTGCAACCAGCTCACACCGTTAACCTCCTGTGAAAGGTTACATGCCAATACCGACATCGAGAAACGCTCGTTAGGATCGTTCGGGTTGGTCTTACCCAAGTTGATGAACTGCTCCCAGGTTACGCCCAATACGTCGGGATAGTGTGACATATACTGACGCATCATTGACTCGGGGAAGGCATCGTGACCTGCGGGCACGGGAGTATGTGTTGTAAAGAGTGACGAAGCACGCACAACCTCCATAGCCTCCGAGAATGAGAGACGCTTCTTTGCGATAAGGTCGCGAATACGCTCGATACCGATAAATGCGGCGTGACCCTCGTTGCAGTGGTAAACCTGCTGCTCGATGCCAATCTTGTTCAAGGCGCGGATACCACCTACACCCAACAAAAGCTCCTGCTTCAGACGCATCTCCCAATCACCACCGTAGAGGTAGTATGTAATCTGACGATCCTCGTCGCGGTTTGCCTCGTAATCAGCATCCAAGAGGTAAAGATCGGTACGACCTACCTGACACTTCCAAACGCGAGCCGACAATGTACGGCCGGGGAATGCAATCTGAACTGTAATCCAGTTACCATTCTCGTCACGCACAGCAGAGATAGGCAACTTCGAGAAGTTCTGAGCCTCGTAGGTTGCAACCTGGCTACCCTGCGCCGAGAGCTGCTGTGTAAAGTATCCGTAACGGTACAAAAGACCTACGGCAACCATAGGAGTATTCTTATCTGATGCCTCCTTCAGGTAGTCACCTGCCAAGATACCCAAACCACCAGAGTAGATCTTCAATGAAGAGTGCAAACCATACTCCATTGAGAAGTAAGCTACGGTTGAGCTCTTCGGATCGGGCTTCTCCGACATATACTCCTTGAGCTGTGCATCAACAGCATCCAAACGCAAGAGGAACTGCTTATCCTGCTCCAACTCGTTGATACGAGCCAACGACAACTTATCGATAAGTGCGATAGGATTGCGCTCAACAGCATTCCACAACTCGGGATCGATGCTCTCGAACAAATCGCGAGCCGACTGAGTCCAGCTCCACCACAAGTTACGAGAGATTGTCTCCAACGCGCTCAAACGCTCGGGCAAACGCTTCTCGACCATCATACGATGCCAAGAGGGCTTGTTTGAGATAAGCTGCTGACGTACGAAGTTAATCTGCTCGGTGTGGCTACCGCCATCCTCGATGAACGAACGGTTAGTACGAACTACCGAGTTCTCCAATGCCTCGGCATAAGCTGCCTGATAGTGCTTGTAGAACTTCTCCCACAAAGCGAGCTTCGAGATCTCGCCTGCCGACTCGCGCAAAGCGTTACGATCGGCATCGCTCATATTCATATAACGCAATGCGTAGTCAACCAACTGCTCAACAGCGTAAGCATCGTTGTTGTCGTCACGACGGATAACCTCTACACCTGCGTGATCTGCCAACTTCACAGCCCACAAGCCGAAGCCTGAGAGGTTTGAAGTAACGGTAGGAATCGAGAAAGCGATTGACTCGAGCGGAGTATAACCCCATGGCTCGTAGTATGAAGGGAATGCAGTAAAGTCCATACCTACCAACATCTCGTAGTAGTTCTTGTTGAATACGCCATCGGCTGCATTCAGGTACGAAGGAACGAAGATAACCTTAACCTTTGAATCCTCGCGCTCCAAGATGCTACCCTTGATAGACTGTGAGATAGGATCCCACTGCTTTGAATCGATGTAGTGAGTCGAGAAACGCCACTGTGCAGCATCCACGGGCTGATTCTCATCCTGCATGTGACGAACCAAGTCGGCACGGGGGCCGTTGTTAGCCGCAGGAACGGTGATATAAGCCAAAATCTCACGATCCAATGAGCAAGAAGCCAGACGCTTCAATGACTCCATAAAGATATCGAGACCCTTGTTGTGGAACTCGTAGCGACCGCTCGTACCGATAATAACGGGCTCCTTCTCAAACTTGTGGTTCAAGCAGCTCTCGGCAACCTCGATCATAGCCTTACGAGCCTCGGCGCGCTTCTGTGCGAACTCCTCACCCTGCCATACGAAATCGTTCTCAAAACCGTTGGGAGTGATATGGGTAACCTCACGGCCCAACAGATACTTACACTCGTTGGCAGTAATATCGCTCACCGTAAGGAATGCATCGTGATATGAAGCAGCCATCTTCTCGATAGAGTGCTTTGCAGTCACATTGAAGCGGCGTGCCATATCATCGGCGTTATACTTGTGCATATCAGAATAGAGAGGCAAGTTGTTGCCAGCGATGCAACGACCAGCTACAGTTGCGTGAGTTGTAAAGAGCGTAGCCACATAAGGAGAGTTCTTACGCAAATACAAACCACCCGAAGCTGTCATCCACTCGTGGAAGTGTGCTGCAATCTTATCAGCCGATGAGCAGAAGTTATCAACATAAGACTTGATAACCATACCTGCAGCATAGCCGAACAATACAGGCTCTACGTAGTCCCACTGACCAGAGATAGAGTCCACACGATAATCCTCCCACAAGAACTTCAAGATATCGTCCTTCTGAGAAATAAGTGACTTGAAGTCGATAAGAATGGCGATAGGATTACCTACAACATTCCAACGACCTATACGAACGCGGATACCCTCCTCATAAAGGCTCTCGCGCCAAGCAGCCATAAGTGTATTGTCGATCTCAAACTCGGGGTTTGAGTCCTCCTGCATCAAATCCGGACCGATAACGATATACTTATCGCCCATCATCTTGGTCACGGTCAATGCCTTGGTTGCAATAACGGTATGAATACCGCCAACCTTGTTACAAACCTCCCAACTCACCTCAAAGAGATGGTCAGGCATCTTAATGTTACCCATAAAAACTTTAATTATTAATTATATCACTATTCTAACTCAATAACTTGAGCGGGAACCACACATAGGCTGTTCCCACAGAATCATCTCCTTATGCTTCGAGACTGCTTCTCGGACTTATTTTCCCGCAAAAGTCCACAGTCTCAGCCGCAAAAGGCGGTGCAAAGATAATACTTTATATTTATATTAAAGCATAAAAAGCGATCTTTGATTTGATTTTCTAAAAAAACTTAACAATAAATTAATATTTTTTAGAAATTATACCTCGAATAGGCACTCAATAATCGAATCAGATATCAAAAATTTTGAAGTCGGGATATATAATCGCCTATCGTTCAAGACTAAATCACCCTGTTCGCGCCAACGTTCCGCATGAGCAATAAGCTTCGCGCATTTACCATCACCGAAACGCGATGCTACAAAATCGAGATCAATACCCTCGGCCCGACGCAGCGAAGTCATCACATATTCATTAAAATGATCTTGCTCGCTCAATCTCTCGCCCTCGTATCGTCGGCCGGCGATGTAATCCGCAATCGACTGCGAACACCATCTGCGCTCCTCGCCATTAAAGGAGTGCGCCCCGGGGCCAATACCCAGATAGTGAACACCTTGCCAATACGACGAATTATGTTTCGAACGGAAGCCCGAACGCGCATAGTTCGACACCTCGTAATGTTCATAACCCGCTTCGCGGAGCATCTTCTCGACAAGCAGATACTCCTTTTCACTCTGACGCTCATCAATCTCGCGCATCTGTCCACGCGTGAGTCGGCGATGGAAAGTAGTCGAAGGTTCTATCGTCAAGTGATAAGCCGAAATGTGCTGCACATCGAGCTCGATAGCTCGCTCCACCGAACTCCGCAAAACGTTCTCATCGAAGCCATCAACGCCAAAAATCAGGTCAATCGTAATATTTTCAACTCCGCTATCCTGCAATCTGCGAACAGCTCGCACTGCCTCTTCAGCCGAATGGCGACGATTCATAAATTTAAGTTCCTCGTCATCGAACGACTGCACGCCCAAGCTAACGCGATTAACCGACGTTAGACGCAACTCGGAAACAAACTCCGAAGTTATGTCGTCGGGGTTTGCCTCGATGGTAATCTCCTCGACCGAGCTGCAATCAAACAGACCGGCCGCCTGATCAATAAAACGCTGAAATTCCGACGGATGCAATAGTGACGGAGTACCTCCGCCAAAGTATATAGTGTGCAATTTTCGGTCACTGATAAAGCGGTGCGACTCACCCAGTTCCTGATGCATCGCCTCGATGGTTTGAGGCATACACCTCAAATCAGCCGAGCGAAAAAAATCGCAGTAAGCGCAGATGCGTTTACAAAAAGGTATATGAAAATACAATCCCGCCATATCGCCGACAAAGGTACACAAAAAAAAGAGGAAGAAAAAGAGCATCAATACATAAGAAAAATATAAATTAACCCAATAACAATCAAAAAAGTAGGATAAACATCAAAAGATAGAGTCATTTTAGGCTACAAAAAGTAATTTATATTAAAATAATGTATATCTTTGTGGTGCTGAAGAGGATTTATTAATCAGCAGACATATAATTTGATGAAAGTGTATTAGCTTTTATCCTTGGATGGAAATCTGGAAAATTTCGAAGCTACAAGGACGGCAACACACTCGTCACTCTGTATTGGTATGCGTTTTGGGGATCACCCCAAACCTCAATACGGGTGTGGGGTATTGTTTATTTGTAGCAAGGTATTCCAGAACCTCCATCCAGATAAACTAATCGGCCTCACACTTTCTATTTATTTACAATCACATTTGGGGCTGATGTGCTTAAAAGAATTGTTATGAAAAAACTGATTCTTTCAGCAGCAGCATTTACTATGTTGTTGGCTTCGTGCGCAAAAGACGAAGCAGTTGTTACCAGCGACGAAGCATTGGTAACATTCAACGTGTCAGCCGCAGAGATGGGCACACGTGTGTACGGTGATGGAGTTACAGCCGAAGACTTGCACTACGCTATCTATGAGAAGGACAGCTACGCTCAGCCTCTTATCTCAAAGGAGCTCACAGGCGTATTCCCAGGCAATGTAATGTCAACCTCATTTACCGAGAAGTTGGTAAAGGGTAAGACATACGTTGCTCTATTCTGGGCAGACGCAACAAACAGTCCCTATGAAGTGGATTGGAACAATCAGACCGTTAAGATTACTAATCCTGCGGCATTGGAGTCTCAGGACGAGAATCTCGACGCCTTCTTCAAGGCTCACGAGATCGCAGTAGGCCAGAACGCACAGACCGAGACAATCGAGCTTCGTCGTCCTTTCGCACAGCTCAACATTGGTACAGCCGACACAGCTGCTGCAAAGACTGCCGGCCTGGTAGTTAGCCAGACCGAGGTTTCAGTTCGCGCCTACACTACTTTGAACCTTTTGAACGGAGAGGTTGCTGACGCTATGATGTTGACTTATGCAATGAACGCAATTCCTACCGATCCTAACGCAACATTTACACTCAACGGCAAGGTTTACGATCACCTCTCAATGAACTATTTGTTGGTAAACCAGAAGGAGCTGGTTACTGTAAACTTCACCGTTAACGATGGTACAAACAACATCAACACAGCTACTTACTCACAGGTTCCTGTTGAGCGCAACCACAAGACTTTCATCGTTGGTGAGTTGCTCACAAGCGACGTTAACTTCGAGGTTAAGATCATTCCCGACTGGATGGATCCCGACTACATTGTTAACTATCTCAGCACTCCCGCTGCTCCTACTACTGCCGACGAGCTCGAGAGCCTCACAACAACTCCCGTTATTGGCGAGATTAACATGACTAACGACATCGACTACACAGGCCAGACTATGCCACAGGTTCGTTTTACCGATAGCGATGTAACCATCAACGGTAACGGCAACGATCTCCTTTCTGGCGATGCAGGCAACTATGGTCTTGTAGCTATGAGCAGCGATGTTGAACTGAACGATGTAAACATCACCTCACACGGTGGCGCAATTGGTGCAATTGGCGGCGCACAGGTTACATACAACAGCGGTAAGGTTTACGTTGATTCTCCCAGCACATCGGGCCGTTACATCTTCTACGCCGAGGGCGAGGGCTCTACAATTACTATCAATGGCGGCGAGTTTTCATGGGACTCTGCCGACAATCAGAAGCGCGCTTACGTTTATGCCGGCGCAGGCA
>JAGBIR010000232.1 GCA_017934845.1 Alistipes sp.
CCAGAATATCGCGCAGACGAGTGCGAATATCGTCAACGGCAACTCTGTCAAGCGTGTCGAATACGGTAAACTCGCCATCCATCAAATCGTCTTGATTCTGGGCGTAGTAACCGATATTTACGTTGGCTCCGATTTTTATGCTGCCCTCGGTTGCCTCCAATTCGCCTATTATCATACGCGCCATAGTGGTCTTACCCTCGCCATTACGACCCACAAGGGCAATCTTCTGACCTCGCTCGATGGTGAAATTTGCTCCCGAGAAGATATGTTTCGCGCCGAACGACTTTCCTACCTCCTTAATCTCCGCCACAATCTGACCCGAACGTGGTGCGGGCGGGAATTTTATGTTCAGCGTAGCTAAATCCTCCTCCTCGACCTCAATGCGGTCCAAACGCTCCAACTGCTTGATGCGCGACTGCACCTGATTGCTCTTCGTTGGCTTGTAACGGAACTTCTCGATAAACTCCTCGGTCTTTTCGATCATCTTCTGCTGATTCTCGTAAGCAGCTATCTGCTGTGCGCGACGCTCGGCACGCAGCTCAACGAATTTAGAGTATGGGACTTTATAGTCGTAGATGTGGCCCAACGAGAGCTCTACGGTACGCGTAGTTACGTTATCCAAAAATGCGCGGTCGTGTGATATGAGCAATACTGCACCGTTGTATGTACGCAGATACTCCTCCAGCCACTGAATACTCTCGATGTCGAGGTGGTTGGTAGGCTCATCCAAGAGGAAAATCGAGGGACGACGCAATAAAAGCTTTGCCAACTCGATGCGCATACGCCAACCGCCCGAGAACTCACTCGTCGCGCGGTCGAAATCCGAACGTTTGAAGCCCAAGCCGAGCAGTGTCTTTTCAATATCGGCCTCGCGTGTGTCGCCACCCAAAATGTGGTAGTGATCCTGAGCATCGTTAAGGCGATGCAACAGCGTGGCGTACTCCTCCGACTCGTAATCCTCTCGCTCGGCAATCTCTGCCGTAAGGGTTGCGATTTCAGTCTCCAGACGAAGCACCTCGTCAAAAGCCTTCTCGGTTTCGGCCTTGAGTGTTGTAGTGTCGGCTACACGCATTTGCTGCGGGAGGTAGCCAATCGAGCACTCGCCATTGATGGTTACAGCACCCTCGGTGGGTTGCTGCTCGCCTGTTATGATGCGCAAAAGGGTAGTCTTACCCGCGCCATTTTTGCCGACTAAACCAATACGATCCTTCTCGTTGATGAGAAACGATATGTTGTCGAAAAGTGTCCAGCCACCGTAACTTACGGTAAGGTTATCTAATGAAATCACTTAATTATTGTGCGTTAATCATATTTACAATCTCTGCTTCGGGATCCGCAGCTCCGAATACAGCACTACCAGCAACAACAGCCTCGGCACCAGCATTAAAGAGCAGGGCGGCATTCTTTGATGATATGCCACCGTCAACCTCGATAATGGTATCCAATCCCATCTCAAGCTTCATTGCGTGCAACTCCTCGCATTTGCCGATTGAGTTGGGCATAAACGACTGACCTCCAAATCCGGGCTCAACACTCATTACCAGCACAAGGTCTAATTGTGGCAGCCACTCGCGCAAAACTGAAGCTGGTGTTGCAGGCTTGATCGAGATACCTACCTTTGCACCCGCCTCGCGTGTAAGGTCGATGCACTTCTGAATGTCGGTAGTGGCCTCGTAGTGGAATGTAATGTAGTCGGCACCTGCCTCGGCAAAGCGTTTAACATATTTTTCGGGCTCGACAATCA
>JAGBIR010000233.1 GCA_017934845.1 Alistipes sp.
CTCCTTCGTACCCAGAGCCGGGGTCGAAGTGCAGCGACCTCAGGTCGCAAACTCGCGCGGACACCTTTAGCGCAGACCTTTAAGGTCAAGCAATAAACATCTATGAAGTCCGCGCAACCGCTTTTATAGTGAGTACAGCGGCTACATATGGGCGGCGGGAGTTGGCGAGAATGCCGTCAGGCTAACGCTGGTGCGATTGGCATCTGGCGGGCTTGCACGCTTAAGATGCTGATCACACCGGTGGTAGGACAGAGTCCCTCGCCAACGCCACAAAACAAAAAAAAGAGAAGTTCTTTCGAACTTCTCCTTCGTACCCAGAGCCGGGGTCGAACCGGCACAGGGGTGAACCTACTGGTGTTTGAGACCAGCGCGTCTACCGATTCCGCCATCTGGGCTCCAATTCTTTCAAATCGGTTTGCAAATGTAGGCATATTTTTCATATCTGCAAAAAAAATGAGCAAAAAAAATCACTTTTTCTGCAAAAAATTTTGCCTACCTACCCAACAACAATCGCGCCTGCTCCACTGCCGCAGCCGTAACTGCACTGCCTGAGAGCATTTTAGCTATCTCTTCGATGCGCTCGTCGTCGTTAAGCAAATTTATGTTAGTTCGGCTGTCAGATTTGTAAACTACATAGTGAGCATCACCCTTTGACGCCACCTGCGGCAAGTGAGTAATTGCCACGACCTGCATATTCTCCGACAAATTTCTGATAATTTCACCCATAGCATCGGCTATGCGGCCTGATACTCCCGTATCAATCTCGTCGAAAATTATGGTTGGCAACTTCGATCGCTCGGCAAGCAGAGCCTTCAATGCCAACATAACACGCGAAATCTCACCACCCGACGCAATCTTCTCGACAGGCTGCAACGCCATTCGGCCATTGGCCGTAAACATAAATCGTATGCGGTCGCCACCCGTTGGCAATAGCTCCTCGGACTCGGACACCTCGATTGAGAATTGCGCTTCGGGCATACCCAACGCGCGCAGCGTAGCGACAATACGATTAGAGGTCTCTGTCGCAGCCTTGATTCGGCTCTTGCGTATTGCACCAGCCTTCGCCAAAGCATCCTTATGAAGTTTATCGATAAGCACTCGCTGTTGCTCGAGATTCTCTTCGCCGTGCGTAATGACCGACAACTGCTCCGTTAGTCGATTACCCACCTCCAGCAGCTCCTCCAAACTCTTGACGCGGTGCTTTTGACACATCGAATGAATCATATTCACTCGATCGGTCAATCGCTGCAGACGTTCGGGATCGGAATCGATACGCTCGCTATCATCGGCTACCGTCGCGCCAATATCCTTCAACTCCTGCACCACCGAGTGCAGGCGCGATGCGATCTCCTCTCCACGCGGATAGTTGCGGCTGATATGGCCTACCGAATTCTCGGCCGTAGCCAACTGCTCAAGCACTCCAATCTGGTCGGCATCCAGCGTATTGCGCAGCGAAGTCAAGACCTCGCTAATCTGGTCGGCATTTTCCAGCACAAGTAACTCCGCTTCAGCCTCTGCCAACTCGCCCTCGCGCAGCGCAGCAGCCTTAAACTCCTCGACCTGAAAGTGCAACCACTCCTCATCTTTACGCAACGACTCAGCCTCCTGCTCCATACGTTTCAGCTCGCGTTCTGCCTGTCGCAAATCGTCATATACCGCACGATAGGCCTTCACCGCACCTTCCGTGCCGGCAAAAGCGTCGATAGCGCGCACGCGGAAATTCTCGTCGGCAAGAATAAGATTCTGATGTTGCGAATGAATATCTATTAAGCGGGCACCCAACGCCTTCAGCACAACCAGCTGAACGGGCATATCGTTCACAAATGCACGGCTCTTGCCCGATGGAGAGATGATTCGTCGGATAAGCGTCTGCGGCTCATATTCCAAATCGTTCTCATCGAAAAACGACTCCAAGCCGTAAGCCTCGATGTCGAACGTACCCTCGATAACACAATTACGCGACTCATCACGCAGCGAGCCACTCTCGTTCTTATTGCCCAGCAACAAGCCGAGAGCACCCAGAAGAATAGATTTTCCGGCTCCCGTCTCTCCCGTTATGATACTCAAACGGGGATTGACATCCATATCGAGTCGATCGATAAGTGCATAATTTTCAACCGTTAGATGTACAAGCATAAGATTGTATAGTTACCTGTTACTTGAGCAAATGCTCCATTTTATCGACTATATGCTCCGCCACATCGCGCTTCGACATCAAGGGCAACTCCTCGCGCGACTCAGCATCGATAAGTGTTACAACGTTAGTATCACCGCGGAAGCCTGCACCCTCGCGACGCAACGAGTTAAGCACTATAAAATCGAAATTCTTGCGTTTGAGCTTCCCTTCAGCATTTGACTGCTCATTCTCGGTCTCCATAGCAAAGCCCACCAGCAGTCGATTGCCCTTTCGCTGGCCCAGCGTTGCGGCTATATCGTGAGTACGTTTAAGCGCGATAGACATATCTCCATCGCCCTTCTTGAGCTTTTGGTCGGCCACCGTCGCTGGAGTATAATCGGCTACGGCGGCACACATAACAGCACCATCCGACTCCTCGAAACGTTCGCAGCAGGCATTATACATATCCTCGGCCGACAAGACATCCACTCTCTCCACGCCCTTGGGGCAATCCAACGCCGTACGGCCACTGATAAGCGTAACGCGCGCGCCACGCTGCGCCAAAGCCTCGGCAACGGCATAACCCATCTTACCCGACGAGTGATTCGAGATGAACCTCACCGGGTCGATAGCTTCGATAGTAGCACCAGCCGTCACGAGGTAGTGCTTACCCTCTAAACTCTTTTTTTTTTCGGAAAACAACTCCTCGACAGCCTTCACGATATCGGCAGGCTCGGCCATACGGCCCTTACCTTGCAGACCGCTTGCCAAAAAGCCCGAACCCGGCTCGATAATATGCACGCCATCACGACGCAGGCTCTCCATATTGCGCTGGGTTGCCACGTGAGCGTACATATCGAGATCCATTGCCGGCGCAACGGCTACCGGACAACGTGCCGAGAGATAGGTCGTCAGCAATAGATTATCGGCAACACCCGTCGCCATTTTAGCCATAGTATTGGCTGTTGCCGGAGCAATCAGATAGAGGTCGGCCCACTCGCCCAACTTAACGTGAGAGTTCCACTCGCCGTTTTCAGGATTGAAGAAATCGACCAATATAGGGTGCTGCGAGAGCGTCGCCATCGTAAGCGGCGTAATAAACTCCTTTGCCAACGATGTCATAACAACTCTTACCTCGGCACCTGCTCCGACCAATAAACGGCAAAGCACAGCCGACTTATAAGCGGCTATGCTACCCGTAATTCCTAAAATGATATGTTTACCCTTCAACATACAAGGATTTTTATTTTACACGTCACAACGCCTTGCGGCCTGCGTCGCGTAAGCCTCAGGCTACAACATTACTTCTGCTCACCTTTGCGGTAGTAGATCTCGTC
>JAGBIR010000234.1 GCA_017934845.1 Alistipes sp.
ATGAAGCCTATCTTCTTGGAGATTATCATGGCTCCTTCGTTCTCTGCGGAGGCTCTGGAGGTACTCTCTTCGAAGAAGAACTTGCGTCTGTTGCAGGTTGATATGACAAAGGATGAGAGCGTAGTAAACCAGTACGTTAGCGTAAATGGCGGCTTGCTCGTTCAGGATTTGGACAAGACAACAGCTACCGTTACAGCCGATATGTGCGTAACTGATGTTAAGCCTTCGGAGGAGCAGCTTACCGACCTTAACTTTGGCTGGAGAGTTGTTAAGCACGTTAAGTCGAATGCTATTGTAGTTGTTAAGAATGGTCACACAGTAGGTGTTGGTGCAGGTCAGATGAACCGCGTAGGCTCGGCAGAGATTGCTCTGAAGCAGGCTCATGCAGCTGGCTTTACCGAGGATTTGGTATTGGCATCAGACGGCTTCTTCCCCTTCGACGACACAGTAACTATGGCTGCCGAGTATGGCGTTAAAGCTATCGTTCAGCCCGGTGGCTCGGTTCGCGACGAGGATTCAGTAAAGAAGGCCAACGAGTGCGGCATCACAATGGTCATGACAGGTATGCGTCACTTTAAGCATTAATAGAGCGTATGAAGGCACTTGTAGTAGGTTCGGGTGGTCGTTGCCACGCCATTGTTGAGGCGTTGAGCCGTTCACCCCAAGTAGATAAGATTTATTGTGCACCGGGCAATGCGGGTATAGCTGCATTGGCCGAGTGTGTTGCCATAAAGGAGACCGACGTCGAGGCTCTGCGTAAGTTTGCCCAGCAGAAGGGCATTGAGCTTACCGTTGCAGGCCCCGAGGTGGCATTGGCTGCCGGTATTGCCGATAGCTTTAAGCAGGCAGGATTGCGATTGTTTGGCCCTACGAAGGCTGCAGCACAGATCGAGAGCAGCAAGGAGTTTGCCAAGGAGCTGATGCATAAGTATGAGATTCCCACAGCTGCATTCCGCACATTCGAGGATTTTGATGCAGCAATGGAGTATGTAAAGGCAGGCTCACTTCCCACTGTTTTGAAGTACGACGGCTTGGCGGCTGGTAAGGGTGTCGTTATTGCCGAGACTTTGGCCGAGGCAGAGGCTGCGTTGCGCGACATGTTACAGGACGAGAAGTTCGGCAAGGGTAAGGTCGTAATTGAGGAGTATTTGGAGGGCCCCGAGTTCTCGCTTATGTGCTTCGTTAACGGCGAGAATGTATATCCTATGCCCGTTGCGCAAGATCACAAGCGTGCTTACGATGGCGACAAAGGCCCCAATACAGGCGGCATGGGAGCATATACCGAGCTTCCGTTTATTACCGACGAGGATTTGACCTACGCTATGGAGAAGATTATGCGCCCAACAGCAGCAGCACTCGTTAAGGAGGGGTGTCCGTTCTGCGGCGTGTTGTATGGCGGCTTGATGAAGACCCCCAACGGCATTAAGGTTATTGAGTTTAACGCTCGCTTTGGTGACCCCGAGACAGAGGTTGTATTGCCTCGTATGACAAGCGATATCTATCAGGTATTCTGCGATGTAGTAGATGGCAAAGAGCCTACAATCGAGTGGAACAACCTTGCGACATTGGGTATCGTGCTGGCATCGAATGGTTACCCGGGAGCATACGATAAAGGCTTCGACATCGACGGTGTTGAGTTGGTTGATGGCTCAATCTATCACATGGGTACTGCGCTGAAAAATGGAAAGTATGTTACGGCTGGCGGACGTGTGATGATTGTGGTTTGTCAGGCACCCACATTGCGTGAGGCACAGCAGAAGGCAGCCGCAGAGGTTGCTAAAATCGAGTGCGACAACCTGTTCCACCGTACCGACATTGGCGATAAGGCGTTTAAGTTTTAATTCAAAATTAAAGGCTGACGCGTCACAAAATTTCAAAATTAAAACACTATGGCAACAATTATAAATGGTAAGGAGTTGGCCCTCTCGCTCAAGCAGGAGATGGCGGCTAACGTAGCAACTTTCGAGGCGAAGTATGGCCGAGTACCTCACTTGGTGGTAATCCTCGTAGGTGAGGACCCGGGTAGCGTATCATACGTTACAGGCAAGGCAAAGGCATCTCAGGAGGTAGGGTTGAAGAACACCACAATCCGCAAGCCCGACACAATCTCGGAGGAGGAGTTGCTTGGTATTATTGACGAGTTGAATAACGACGAGAGCGTGGATGGTATTTTGGTGCAGTTGCCACTGCCCAAGCATATTGACTCGGATAAGGTTATTGCAGCAATCAAGGCCGAGAAGGATGTTGACGGTTTCCACCCTATGAATGTGGCTAACCTTTGGCTCAAGCAACCCTGCACACTTCCATGCACACCCAAGGGCATCATCAAGCTCCTGAAGCGTGCAAATGTTGAGATTGCGGGTAAGGAGGTTGTAGTGATTGGCCGCTCGAATATCGTCGGTCTGCCCGTATCGAAGCTCTTGCTGAACGAGAACGCTACGGTTACAATAGCTCACTCGCGTACAAAGAATTTGGCAGAGGTTACACGCCGTGCCGACATTCTGGTGGTGGCTATCGGTCGCGCAAAGTTCGTCACAGCCGATATGGTTAAGCCGGGAGCCGTTGTTATCGACGTAGGTGTAAACCGCGATCCCGAGACCAAGAAGTTGTGTGGCGACGTTGACTTTGCAGCTATCGAGCCTATTGCTTCGGCCATCACTCCCGTGCCGGGTGGCGTAGGCCCTATGACAATCACTTGTCTGATGGAGAACACCATAGAGTGCTTCCTGCGCAAGATGGAGAAATAGATAGAAGCGGTCGTAACGGCTGTTTCCTAAAGCGGTCGTAACGAAGTTTTGGTAGCAGAAGAAAAAAGAAGAGCAAAGACCTAAAAATCTTTGCTCTTTCTTTATTTATATTGCGCTCCTCGCTATCGGGGCAAGACCTCGACTTTGAGTTTTGCATAAGCAGCCTCGGCCTTTGCGAGAGCCTCCTCGACGCTATTGTCGCGTGCAAGGATAACACCCATGCGGCGGTGGCCCTTAACCTCGGGTTTACCGAACAGGCGCACCTGAACATTCTTCTCAGCGAGGACATCCTCCAAGCCACTGAACACAACCTTATCGCTATCGCCCTCGACAACCACAGCCTTCGATGCGCTGGGGCCATAGAACTCGATATGAGGGATAGGCAAGCCAAGAATAGCGCGTGCGTGCAGAGCAAACTCCGACAAGTCCTGCGAAATCATCGTCACCATACCAGTATCGTGCGGACGAGGTGACACCTCACTAAAGAGCACCTCATCGCCGCAAACAAACAACTCCACGCCGAAGATACCATAGCCACCCAAAGCGTCGGTAACCTTCTTCGCTATATCGCGCGCCTTCTCGATTGCAACCTCGCTCATAGGCTGGGGCTGCCAAGACTCGCGGTAGTCGCCATCGACCTGATGGTGGCCAATGGGGTTGAGGAACGATGTGCCGCCAGAATGGCGCACGGTAAGGAGGGTAATCTCGTAGTCGAACTTCACAAAGCCCTCGACAATAACCTCACCACCTCCGGCGCGACCTCCCTCCTGTGCAATCTTCCACGACGAATCGGCATCAGCAGGGGTCTTGCAAACACTCTGACCGTGACCCGACGACGACATAATGGGCTTCACGACGCAAGGCGTACCAATCTCCTCGATTGCCGCATCAAACTCCTCGCGCGTAGCTGCAAAGCGATAGGGCGAAGTCTTAATACCCAGCGTTTCGGCTGCCAGCTGGCGAATACCCTTACGGTTCATAGTAAGCAACGTAGCATTTGCCGTAGGGATAACATTATAGCCCTCTTTCTCAAGCTCCACGAGTGTAGGTGTAGCGATAGCCTCCACCTCGGGGATGATATAGTCGGGTTTCTCCTTCTCGATAATCTCACGCAGGCGCTCGCCATCCAACATAGAGAGCACATACGAACGATGAGCTACCTGCATTGCAGGAGCATTCTCATATTTATCCAGCGCAACAACCTCTACACCATAGCGTTGCAACTCAAGGGCAACTTCTTTACCTAACTCTCCCGAACCGCACAAGATGGCCTTCTTGCCAACCGCAGTCATCGGGGTACCAATTTTTACCATATTATTTTATTCTATCTATTAAATTTATTCTACTAATTCCTTCCAAAAAGGATTAACTCTCTCGATAAGTTGAATTTTTCTCGCACGCGACAGCATCTTTATAGCCTTTTCTCGGGCAATAGCACTCATTATATCGGGCAGTTCTTCGATATATACCACTTTACAGAGGTTATAACGGGCGGAGAACTCGCCTTTGCTCTTTGCACGATGCTCCGATATTCGCTGCGAGAGATTACTTGTGACACCGGTGTACAATACATTATTATCCTTATTGGTTAATATATAGACATACGATATCCTCATAGCTTTTAAGCATTCGTCATGCTACTTTTTTTTACACATTTTTTACATCGTCGCAAAGTCGCTACTTTCTATGCCGTAATTCACCAAGGTAGATTCCAATCATCTCACGCAGGGCAAGATGTCTATACCTGTAACCTCATATCGTGCGTGCGATGTGGAATGACGATAATATCTTTTATCTTACCGTTACAAATGCGTCATGCCACAATTTACACACTCGACTGGCTACAAAGTCCATTATTCGGTCTATGTGTAAATTGACTGGCATCTACCTTATATAAAAACCTTTGCTGCCAAGTCCGTACCTGCGAGGTAGTAATTTCCAAAGGTAGATTCCAATCATTAGCTCAATGTCAGCTATCCCAAACCGGCAAACAGCTCCTTTGAGCTAATGTGGAATGACAGGTCACCCTAATCTCTTTGCTCCGGAGTCCTATTTCACTCTCGCTTCGCAATAAGCACAGCGATACTCTCCCTCGGCGGTCGGGTGGAACAGCTTATCGACATCCTCTGCATTTGAGATACACTGACGGCCACTGCAACGCCAATCGTTATGCACCTCCTCACCACGCAAGCGCGGTGTCTGTCCCTCGACGGGTTGCTCCTCAGCCCACTTAAGCAGCGTATAAATCAACGCCATACGAACAAACTTACCATTCTCTACCTGACGGAAATAGGCAGCTCTCGGGTCGTTATCCACGTCGCGCGTAATCTCATTCACGCGGGGCAGCGGATGCAGCACAATCATATCGGGTTTGGCAGCCTTCATACGCTCGGGATTGAGGATAAAGCTATCCTTCAGTCGCTCAAACTCCTCCTCGTCCAAGAAACGCTCCTTCTGCACGCGGGTCATATAGAGGATATCCAACTCGGGCATAACCTCCTCCATAGTAGCAACCTCACGCGTGGGGACATTATTCTTGTCACACACCTCACGACGGATATACGACGGCAAGCGAAGTTCCTCGGGAGCAATCAACACAACGTTGATACCCTCATAGCGCGACAGAGCCTTAATGAGCGAATGCACCGTACGACCAAACTTCAAGTCGCCGCAGAAGCCAATTGTCAGGTTATCCAAACGGCCCTTCTCGCGACGGATAGTCAACAGGTCGGTAAGCGTTTGAGTGGGATGAGCGTGGCTACCATCGCCAGCATTGATGACCGGCACACGCGAATAGTGAGAAGCCACCAGCGGAGCACCCTCCTTCGAGTGACGCATAGCGATAATATCGGCAAAGCAGCCCAGCACACGCACCGTATCGGCTACGGTTTCGCCCTTGCTGACCGACGATGATGCAGCATCCGAAAAGCCCAGCACGCTACCGCCAAGCTCCATCATTGCCGATGTAAAGCTCAAGCGGGTACGGGTACTCGGCTCGTAGAATAGCGTAGCCAATTTCTTACCCTTGCAAGCCTCGGCATATTTTGCTCGATTGTCGATAATGTCGAGAGCCGTATTGATTATCTGGTCCACTTCAGCTACCGAAATATCGGTAGTATCAATCAAGTGTCGCATAGCTCAAAAATTTTTTCGGTTAAACTCTACTTATTAATCCAACTCTCGTCAGAGGGGTTGTTGCGGAAGGCGATGATGCGAGCGCAATCCTCCTGCTTGATGTAACCCTCCTCGGCTGCAACCTCCACCAAAGCGTCCAAGTCACAGAGCGAGTGGTTGATAACCTCGGCCTCGGCCATACGATCCAAGCCCTTCTTCATACCGTAGGTGAAGATGCTCACAACGCCCAACACCTCGGCACCTGCCTCGCGCAGAACATTCACAACCTCGATACAGCTACCGCCCGTAGAGATCAAATCCTCGACAACAACAACCTTCTGGCCCTTCTCGAGCTTACCCTCAATCTGGTTGGTACGGCCGTGATCCTTCGCGCCGCTGCGCACATAGCCCATAGGCTTATCCAGAATAGTAGCCACGATGGCTGCGTGAGCGATACCGGCAGTCGATGTACCCATCAACACCTCGCACTCGGGGAAGTGAGTCTTAACCAGCTCCGACAAGCCCTTCTCGACGTTGTCACGCACGCGGGGTGCTGTGAGCGTCAAGCGGTTATCGCAATAGATGGGGCTCTTGATACCACTTGCCCAAGTAAATGGTTGCTCGGGACGCAAAAATACTGCACCAATCGAAAGCAGGTCTTTAGCAATAATCTTTTTCATAATCATATATTGTTTTTAATTATTTTATATTCTATTGGCGTTAAACGAGATTCTCACGCATTCGTTTTTACGTCATGCCACAATTTGGAAAGACGAGATTGAGACTCTTTACTCTCCAACAAACTCTGCCACACAACGCTTATAGGCAGCTACGGGATCCTCGGCCTGGGTGATGGGGCGACCTACGACGATGTAGTCGGTACCAATCTCACGCGCACGCTCGGGGGTGGTAACACGCACCTGATCGCCAATATCGCCATCGGCAAAGCGAACGCCCGGGGTAACGGTTACGAACTCCTTACCGCAAGCCTCCTTAACCATACCAGCCTCCAACGGAGAGCATACCACACCATCCAAGCCTGCCTCTTTGGCATTCTTTGCGTAGTGGACAATAGTATCGTTAATCGATGCGTTGATAAGCAAATCCTTTTGCATACGCTCCTCGCTTGTTGAGGTGAGCTGCGTTACGGCCAGCAACACGGGGCGTGAGCCATCGGGACGTGTAAGACCCTCGACTGCAGCCTTCATCATCTCGATAGTACCGGCAGCGTGGAGGTTACACATATCGACGTTGAGTGCCGACAACACCTTCATAGCCTTCTTTACCGTATTGGGTATATCGTGCAACTTGAGGTCGAGGAAAACCTTATGACCACGCGCCTTAAGCTCCCACACGATAGCAGGACCCGATGCGTAATAGAGCTCCATACCTATTTTTACGTAGGGTTTGCAGTCGGTAAACTTATCCAAAAAAGCAAGCGTAGCATCAGCACTGCTGAAATCGCACGCGATAATTACATCTCTGTGGCTCATAGCATTATATTGTTATAGGATTAAACATTACATTTCAACGTGCTAATATAGCAATTTCTCACGAGAAATACAATAGCA
>JAGBIR010000235.1 GCA_017934845.1 Alistipes sp.
AAATTCAAAATTCAAAATTGATTTACTCCTTCCCGTAACGACTTAAAACCTCAATGTAGAAAACAATAAAAAACGATAAATTATGAAAGTAAAGATTGTAAACCATTCGCGCTTTGCGTTGCCCGAGTACCAGACTCCGTTGTCGGCAGGTTTGGATATCCGCGCCAACATAAAAGATAGCGTGACGCTTATGCCTTTGGAGCGCGCGATGATTCCTACGGGATTGTTTGTTGAGCTTCCCGAAGGCTACGAGATGCAGATTCGCCCCCGCAGTGGCTTGGCTGCCAAGCACGGCATCACGGTTTTGAACTCGCCCGGCACTATCGATGCCGACTATCGTGGCGAGATTAAGGTTATATTGGTGAACCTGAGCAACGAACCATTCGTTATCGAGGGAGGCGAGCGCATCGCCCAGATGGTCGTAGCGCGCCACGAGCAGGTCGAGTGGGAGAGTGTCGAGGAGCTTGGCACAACCGAGCGCGGTGCCGGTGGCTTCGGCTCAACAGGAAAGTAAATGTTTTAATTCAGAATTCAGCCGTAACGGCTGTTTCCTGAAGCGGTCGTAACGACCGTTTCCTGAAGCATTATGGCGGAAATTACAGCAAGAAAGGCTTGCAAGGTGGGAATTTATACCCCTCTGTCCTGCGGACATCTCCCCTATATTAGGGGCGAAGTTTGGGATGGCAAAAAACTCTCCCCTTAAGATAGGGGGAGTCCCCGAAGGGGGAGGGGGTATGACAAATGAGCAATTCAAAAAAATATTTCGGCGTGTAAGCCAAATAATTTTGAATTTTGAATTCTCCGCACAGAGATACAATAGGAACAAAAACATAACCAAGAAAAGATGCGTTTTGCAGATATCATAGGTCAGGAGAGCCTGAAACGACACCTCGCCGAGAGTGTCGATAAGGGGCGTATCAGCCACGCACAGCTATTCAGCGGTGCGGCGGGTGTGGGTACGTTGCCCCTTGCCATAGCCTATGCGCAATACCTCAACTGTACTTCCCGTCACGATGGCGATTCGTGCGGCGAGTGCCCTTCGTGCCGACAGATTGCCGAGGCGGCACACCCCGACCTGCACTTCGTCTTCCCCGTAAACAAGCAGGGCAAGAAGTCGGGCGAGGTGGTTCTCTCGGACGAGTTTATGCCTCTGTGGCGTGAGATGCTGGAAGAGAGTGGCGGCTACTTCACGCCCCAGCAGTGGTACGATAGGTTGGACTTGGGTAAGACCCTCAAGGGCCTTATCACAGCCCGCGAGGCCGACGAGATAATCCGTCGCCTGCAATTCAAGAGCTTCGAGTCGGAGTACAAGATTATGATAATCTGGCAACCCGAGGCAATGAACGAGGATGCCGCCAACAAGATACTGAAAATCCTTGAGGAGCCGTGGGAGAAGACCGTTTTCCTGCTGGTGTCGGAGCGTCCCGACCTGCTGTTGCCAACCATCCTCTCGCGCGTGCAGGAGGTTGCCGTGCCGCGCCTTGCGATTGAGGATTTGATGCCTATGGGTCGGGGTGACGAGCAACAGCGACGTAACATGGCACGCCTGGCGGCGGGTAACCTTATCGAGATGCGCGCCCTGGCCGGAGGTGAGCAGGATGCCATCAAGGCCGAGAGCTTCGAACTCTTCTGCCGACTCATGCGCCTGTCGTATAACGACAAGCACCTCGAACTTATGGAGTGGGCCGACGAGGTGGCTCAACTCACGCGCGAGCAGCAACGCGCCCTGCTACGTCATACGGCGCGCCTTTTGAGAGAGAGCTATATGCTGCACGCGGGCTTGGGCTCGATTAGCTACCTGTGGGGTGCCGAGGCCGACTTCTGCAATAAGTTTGCACCATTTATAGGCAACCAGAATGTAGAGTTCATCCTCGACCAGATTGAGACGGCAATGCGCCAAGTGAGCCAGAACGGCAATGCGCGAATAATCTTCACGCACTTTGCGCTGGCGGTAAGTAAAACCATTAACCGCCTGAAGTGATGCACCGTGTAACACTCCTTACGGGAAGCAACGATGCTTCGGCACGCGAGATACTCCACCTCGCAGCGCAACTGCTCGCCGAGCGCATAGGAGAGCTGGAGGCAGCGTCGGAGATTTACTCTTCCGAGCCGTGGGGTTTTTCGGCCGAGCGCGGTTTTTTGAATCAGGCACTGCTATTCAGGAGTGAGCTCGAGCCGCTGGAGGTGCTCGATGTGGCACTCGATGTTGAGCAGAGGGTTGGCCGTCGTCGCGACGAGGAGCTGCGCGAAAAGTTATCTACGGGCGAGAAGTATGCCTCGCGCGTGGTCGATATCGACGTTATGTTCTACGACGATAGAGTAATCCGCAGCGAGCGACTCTGCGTGCCGCACCCGTTACTGCACCGTCGTGAGTTCGCCCTGCGACCGCTATGCGAGATTATGGGCGATGTTTGCCATCCGGTGCTGGGCATAAAGTTGAAAGATATAGACCCCGAAAGGGAGTACGAAATATAATTTTTGTTGAGAAAAGATATGAAAAGAGCAATATCGATATTGATAGTTGTGGCTGCGGCGGCCTCGCTGCTGTGCGGCTGTTTCAAGCAGGTTGTAGCCTACACGGTGCTTAACGTTGCCATTTATGAGCAGAGCGAGCAGGATGGCCCTACGCCCCGCGCCAAGGATATTATCTCGTATGCCTACTATGTTGACACGGTAGATTGGCACATAGCCTCGTGGGATGATGCTTTGGTTGGACGCATTACAAACAAGACCACAGGCGAGGTGCTTTCGGCCCCCGACGTGATTGGCGAGTTTAACTCTACGGCCGACTATCAGATGTCGATCGAGCTGAATCAGAAGATATCGATGGTTGTGGCGGTAAATCCCGAAATCAAGATGTATGCCTACCGCAAATATGAGCTGCCCATAAACCTCGACCATGTGGATGCCAAGCTCTATATGTCAACGTGGAAGCGCAGCCACACAAACTCGGGATGGTGGGTTGTAAATCCGTTCTACGGCATTAAGACCGAGACCACAGAGCAGTAAACATTGAAAACAGAGATTTAAGAGATATATGAACAGAATAATTTTTCATCGTGGCCACCACTCAGCAAAGAGTTGGATGACGGCAGCCGTAGTGATACTCTTTGCCGGTGCGTTTTTCAGCCGCTGTGCCTCGATAGGTCAGTTGGACGGAGGCCCTAAAGATACCATTCCGCCCGTAGTGCTGGGTATGATGCCCGAGAACTATACCGAGAGCCTTACGACAAAGCGTATCGCCGTTGAGTTTAACGAGTATATAAAGCTGAAGGATCAGCAGAAGGAGCTTTACACCTCGCCGGCAATGAAGAAGAAACCTACATTGCTGATGCGTGGCAAGACCCTCTTTATCGATATCAAGGACGACACGCTCAAGCCCAACACCACCTACGCCATTGAGTTTGGTGGTGCCGTAGCCGACAACAACGAGGGTAACCCGCTGCATGGCTTCCGCTATGTATTCTCGACAGGAGGCCCCATCGACTCGCTCTTTATGTCGGGCTATACCGAGGATAGCGAGAAGGCCGATTCGCTGGGTCGCTCGTTTATCTACTTCTTCGAGGCCGACTCGGTTGCCGAGCCTAAGGATTACGACTCGACAATCTTCAACTACAAACCATCGAAGATTGCCCGCTCGAACGGTAACGGAATATTCATTGCTCAGAACCTCAAACCGGTGAATTATCGCATCTACGCCATGTATGACGACAACGACAACCAGACCTACGAGCCGGGTGTCGATAAGGTAGGATTTGTCGATGGCGTATATAATCCGCTGGAGATGCCCGCCTTTGGTGTGTGGTTCGACTCGTTGCGCCACTATATGTCGGCCGACCCGCAGATCTACTTCCGTATGTTTACCGACGAGAGCTTCGTGCGCCAGTCGTTGCAGGATCACCTGCGCCCCGACCAGCACAAGGTGCTGCTCTACTTCGCGACGAAGAACCCCGATATAAAGGAGATTAAGCTCGACGGCATAAATCCGCGCGACATCATCATCGAGCCGCAGTCGTCACGTCGCGATACGTTGACACTTTGGCTCAAGACCCCGTCGGAGATGCTGCCCGATACTATTCGAGGCTTCGTGCGCTATATGAAGCACGACTCGGTGCGCGTATTGAGAGAGGATACGGCAAAGTTGCGACTCACTTGGCGATTGGTCGAGAGCCGCGAACAGGAGCGCGAGCGCGAGCGACTGGAGAAGGAGAAGGCCAAGGCCGAGGCCGAAGGTGTAGAGTGGCGCGAGCCACCACGCCCATCGACCTTCAAGATGGAGAAGTTCCAGGCTACGGCTGAGGTGAATCCCGAACAGGATCTGTCGATAGAGTTCTCTACTCCGCTTTTGAAGTTCGACTCTACGGCTGTCGAGATGCTCTCGTGGGGCGAGGGAGGCGATACGCTGCCCGAGACCATACACTTCATACCCGATACGCTCTCACCGCGCAAGTGGAAGGTGCGTACGCAGTGGAACGCCAAGCGTAAATACCAGCTCTTCTTCCCCACCGACTCGATGGAGGATATTACGGGCGAGGGCAACGACTCCATTACGATGAACCTTACGGTGAGCGATAAGGATAAGTTTGCCGTACTCAACCTGCGTGTAATACCGCGCGATCCCGACTACAACTACATCCTGCAACTCACCGACGCCTCGTCGAACCGAGTTCAGCGCGAGCTGCGTTTTGCCGGTGCAGGTGTCCACACTATAAACTACGTCCCCGCGGGCGAGATGCGCATACGAATCATCGAGGATATGAACCGTAATGGCCAGTGGGATGGCGGTAATCTTGTTGAGCGCCGACAGAGTGAACGTGCCGAGTTCTACAAAAACGACAAGGAGGAGGAGATTATGACCACCAAGACGGGCTGGGAGTTCGACATCACACTCGATATGACAAAAATCTTCGCACCCGTTACTATGGAGCAGCTTATCGAGCGATTGGATAAGCGCGAGGAGGCTCGTGTGCTGAAGCTCGAGGAGGAGCGTCGCAAGAAGGCTCTCGAGGAGCAGAACAAGAGTGCCGGCGGCTTTGGTGGCATGGGCGGCATGGGCGGCGGCCTCGGAGGTATGATGGGCGGCATGACCGGCGGTATGGGCGGCGGCATGGGCGGCGGTATGAACTATTAACGAGAAAGGAGTATTAGAATGATGAAACACAGATTGATAATATTTTTGGCTTCTCTCGGCGCGCTATTCTTCGCGCTCTGCCCTGCGGCGCAGGCTCAACATACGGTGGGCGTTTTTGGCGGTATGGGCATAGCATCGATGCGCCCCTTCCCCAAGCAGGAGATGAAGAGCATTGTCGGAGCGCAAAACTACGGCTTCTCGTGGCGATACTACTCGTTGCCGCGCTTTGTGGGTGCTGTGGGTGCCGATGTTGAGTTTATGCAACGTGGCTACACCTTTGGCTACACATACCGAACAATACTCGACGAGAATGGCGAGGAGCAGCGCGAATACAAATACTTTACGCGCAAGCTCAACTCCATTATGGTGCCGCTGATTTGGCAGCCCCACGTCTATCTGGCGCGCAACCACGTAAGACTCTACATCGAGGGTGCGCTTACACTGTCGTATAACTTTGGTGGTGGATATGAGTATGTCGATACCGACCGCAAGGGCGACTACGACTGGCGCGTGGAGCGCGACAACCGCTGGAACTACGGTCTGGCAGGTGGCGGAGGCTTTGCCCTGCTGTTTGGTCGCTACGAGGTAGGTTTTCGTGCGCGCTACTACTTCGGCTATGCCGATTTGATGCGTAACCTCAACAAATATTACGACAATGGCACCGATGGCGATGAGAATCCGTGGTATCGCACCCCCAACCGCTCGCCACTCGACAACATAACATTCAACCTGACGCTCGCCTACCGCTTCAACAAGGAGGGCTTCACCTCGTGGACCCACAAACAACAGAAGGCGCGCCGCGAGAAGAACAAGGAGTTTAACTTCTCGGAAAAGACCAACAATCGCTCGGCTACGCCACGCCCCAACCGCCGTCGATAGAGGTAACAAAATATCGAAAATCAGAAACACAAAACATATATGGAAGCAACACAAACTACACGACAGCAGAAGATTGCGCGACAGATTCAGCGCGACATTGCCGAGATTTTGCAGAAGGAGGCACGCGCCGTGACGGCAGGTGCTATGGTTACCGTCACCACCGTACGCGTATCGCCCGATTTGGCCTACGCGAAGGTATATTTCAGCATCTTCCCCTTCAACCGCAACGAGGAGGTTATGGAATCGCTCAACTCCAACAACTGGCTCTTGCGTCGCGAGCTTGGCAAGCGCATACGCAACCAGCTGAAGGTTGTCCCCGAGCTGCAGTTCTTCCTCGATGACTCGCTGGAGTATATCGAGAATATCGACTCGCTGCTCAAGGAGTAAAACGCTCAAGGAGTAAAACCGCATAACGACCCCACCGGAAATGGATATCCGACTACTCATAGCGCAACGCTACCTCCGCTCACGGAACTCGCACTCGGTCATAAACCTCATCTCGAAGGTGAGCATAGTGGCTATGACGGCACCCGTGGCGGCAATGATTGTGCTTATGTCGGTATTCAACGGACTGGAGGGTATGACGCTCAAGCTCTACGATGCGGTAGATGCCGACATTACCATCTCGCCCGCTTCGGGAACTACTATGCCGTCGAGCGACGAGATGTCGGCAACGATTCTCTCGACCGAGGGTGTTGAGGTGGCAACCGAGGTGCTGCAACAGGGCGCACTTGCCTCATTTCTCGACTTCCGCACCATAGTGCGCGTGAAGGGTGTCGATAACCTCTACAAGGATGTTATCCCCATCGACGAGCAGATTGTAGCGGGTACGTTTACCACGCAGATGGAGCAGAACGACTGCGCTGTGATAGGGCCCGACGCGCTCTACAATATGCACTTCTCGCGGCACGACTTGGGCGAAAACATCGACCTCTACGCCATCAACCGCGCGCGATTCTCGTCGCTGCTGCCCGTAGGAGGCTACACCAAACGCACGATGCCCGTGACGGGAGTCTTTTCCATTGACAAGAGCAATGGCGATGTGGTCTTTACCTCGTTGCGTGCTGCGCAAGAGCTGTTCAACTACCCCGACCGCATATCGGCTGTGGAGTTGAAAACAGCCCCAACGGCCGACCTCGATAAGGTTGCCGACGATTTAAGGCAGCGACTGGGCGAGGAGTACAAGATAAAGACGCGCTACGAGAGCAACTCCATCTATCGCCTTATGGCACTCGAGAAGTGGGGAGTATTCTTCATCTCGGCCATAGTGCTGGCCATAGCGTCGCTCTCGATAGTGGGTACGCTGGTAATGATTATCATCGACAAGCGCGACGATGTGGCTACGCTCCGCACGCTCGGCCTTGGCGAGGAGCGAATTCGCGGCATATTTATCACCGAGGGCTACCTGATGGCCCTTATAAGCCTTGTGGTGGGCGTTACGATTGGTGTTGCGCTTACGCTTTTGCAGCAATATCTGGGCATTGTAAGGCTCAACACCCTGACGCTTATGGTTGATGCCTACCCCGTAGAGTTGCGCCTGAGCGATGTGGTGCTGACCATTGTGGCATACGCCCTAATAGCTGCGGCAATTACCCGACTGACGGTTGGAAGTATGATGCGCGAGGAGCGAAAGTAAGATAAAAGAATGAGAAAAATGATTTACTTTATGAGATATTTCTGGTACACACTTTTGGCCACCACACTGCTCGCGCTGGGCAGCTGCGAGAGCCGCAAGACCATCCCCGACGACGAGCTGGCCGACATCTTCCACGATGCTGTGCTGGTAAACGCCTACATCGGTAACCAACATTTTCGACTCGACTCGATGAATATCTACGAGCCAATTTTCGAGAAGTATGGCTACACGACCGAGGATGTGCGTTATACGATTTCGAGCTTCCTGCGTCGCAAGAGTGCCAACCTGAGCGACGTGGTTGACGATATGATTAAGAGCATCGAGCAGGAGTACGACCTGCTAAAGATTGAGGTTGCCAAGCTCGACACCATCGACGATGTGGCAAAGCGCGTTGGCTACCGCCGCATTATGAACGACACTACCCATATCGAGATTAAGAGCAAGCGCGACACAGCAAAGTTGCGCCACAAGATTGAGTTTCAGGGTGCCGGCGAATACTCGCTTGGCGCGACGTTCAGCATCGACAAGAACGATAAGTCGCGCGGCCGCCGTATGACTCTTAGAAAGATGCTCCGCGACTCGTCGATGCAGACGGTTTACAGCACCTCGATGAGTTACCGCGAGGATGGCTTCGCAACGGGTAAGGTTACCATCTCGGAGCGCGATGCCGAGAACATCATCGGCATGGAGCTATACTTCGACGACTTCTCGCAGGTCTCGAAGAAGATGAGCAAGGAGTATCCCCGCCCGAAGGTCTCGAAGATGACCATCAAGTCGATTGTCGTTGACTACACCCCAACGCTCGAGAAGTGTATCGAGGATTTGTATGAGCAGCAGCTTGGCATACGCATTTTTGCCGACACGCTCATCCGCTCGATTGAAAAACAGGATATTCCAGAGAGTAAAGATAGTAACGATATTAAAGAGTAAAGGCAATGGGAGCTACACGATTCATTGCAGCCCACTACCTTATCGACCGCGGTGAGGTGATTCCGCGACCAATAGTTAAGGTTGATGCCGATGGCACAATCCTGAGCGTTGAGCAGTGGGAGCGACTCGACTCGATGGCAAACACCGAGTTCTATGGCGGAGCAATATGTGCCGGAATGGTCAATGCCCACTCGCACGTCGAGCTGTCGTACCTTCGCGGAGCCATACCCTCGGGTACGGGTTTCGCAGGCTTTGCCCGCGCCATAGGTCAGGTGAGAGGCAATTTCAGCGCAGAGCAACGCCAGCGGGCAATGGAGGCAGCCGACCAAAAGATGTGGCAGGAGGGTGTTGCAGCCGTTGCCGACATAGTGAACGACTCTTCGACGGTCGATATGAAACGTCGCAGCGCGATTCACTACCACTCGATGGTCGAGGTTTTTGGCCTTAACTCGTCGATAGAGCCATCGCAGCAGATAGCCCGCGAGTTTGGCGATGCCGACCTTACCACCCACTCGACCTACTCGATTCAGGATGGTGTGTTCCGCCAGATAGCCGACGAGTGCCGAGGCCCGCTGTCGATTCACTTTATGGAGTCCGACGACGAGGCTGCCCTCTATCGGGGCGAAGGTTCACTCGCGGCGTGGTATGAGCGAATGGGCTGGAGGTGCGACTTTCTGCACTACGGCTCGCCCGCACAACGTGTGATAAGCTCGGTAGCACCCTATAAACGCATTATGCTCGTTCATAACTGCTGCGTTAGCGAGCAGGAGGTGCAGCAGCTCGAACAACACTTCGATGAAGGCCCCAGCTGGGTGTTGTGTCCTCGCTCGAACGACTACATTTCGGCTCTGCGGCCACCTGTCGAGATGTTGCGACGCGCGGGCGCGCGTATATGTATAGGAACAGACTCTCTGGCGTCGAACTCCTCGCTCTCGATGATTGACGAGCTGAAGTGTTTTTCCGATGTGCCGGCTCGCGAAGTGCTGAAGTGGGCGACAATAAATGGTGCCGAGGCTCTTGGCCTAAGGCAGCAGCTCGGCTCGATTGAGAAGGGTAAGCGTCCGGGCGTGGTCTTGATTGACAAGGTGGTGAAACGCGGCGACGAGCTGTATATTGCCGATGATGCCGTAGCGCGACGCTTGGTTTAGCCTCTTACACTCCGAAAGGAGCTGCCCCGAAAAAGAGCCCAAAAGGGAGTCGACAAAGGGTGTGAAAGAGAAAAAAGATTAAGATTTTGATTTTTTTAATTCGGAATTTAACCGCACAACAACGCCCCGCAGACGAGTTGCCCCGCAGCTTTTGGGAGGGGTGAAAATAGAGAAAAAGTAACATAAAAATATAATAGAAAATGGAACTCAAACAGATTCTTTCGTCGCGTCGCAGCACGCGAAAATTCTTGGAGCGCGAGGTTGAGCGCGCAAAATTGGAGCGCGTAATAGAAATGGCACTTACCGCTCCCTCGTCACGCAACACACGCTCGACACGCCTGTGGGTAGTTACCGACAAGGGCCAATTACAGACCATATCGGAGATGCGCGATTATGGTGCTGCGTTTGTGAAAAACGCCCCTGTAGCTATTCTGGTGATGGGTGACAAGGAAAAAAGCGACCTCTGGCTGGACAACTGCGCCATCACGGCAACCACCCTTCAGCTCGCCATTGTCGATGAGGGCCTGGCATCGTGCTGGGTACACGTCAACGACCGCCCCGTAAAGAAGGATGAGCTCGAGGGCGAGAAGGCCGACTGCTTCTTACGTCGCGAGTTGCAGATTCCCGAGCGTTATGGCATCTTGTGCGCCGTAGCTCTGGGATATTCCGATTTCCAGCCTGCACCACTGCCCGCCTATGAGGGTGAGGAGCGAGTAAAATGGTTATAATGCCATTTTTGCGGGTATTGTTTTTTTGTAATGAAAATATTAAATTTGCAAATGATGGAGGAGGCGATAACGAATTATAAGCGCGAAGACGTCTATGACGCCGAGCGTATCGAGAAGCTGGCATATCACTATCGTGAGATTCTCTCGCTGCTTGGTGAGGATGCCTCTCGTGAAGGACTTATCAAGACACCCGAACGCGTGGCAAAGGCTATGTCGTTCGTTACAAAGGGTTACTCGCAGAACCCTATCGAGATTATTAACTCGGCAATTTTCCGCGAGGAGTACCAGCAGATGGTGCTGGTGAAGGATATTGAGCTATTTTCGATGTGCGAACATCACCTGATGCCCTTTGTCGGCAAGGCCCACGTGGCCTACATCCCCAACGGTCGCATCACGGGTCTCTCGAAGATTGCCCGCGTGGTAGAGTGTTTCGCCCGCCGCTTGCAGGTGCAGGAGCGTCTGACGGTACAGATTCGTGACTGCATTCAGGAGGCACTTAACCCGATAGGTGTTGCGGTGGTTATCGAGGCAAGCCATATGTGTATGCAGATGCGCGGTGTGGAGAAGCTCGGCTCGGCAACTACAACGTCGGCCTTTACGGGCGTATTCCTTAAGGATACCCGTACGCGTGAGGAGTTCCTGACGCTCATCAGCAACAAATACCGATAGGTGTGAACAAAAACTTAAAACTACTTTAATATGAAAAAATTTCTCTCGTTTGCAGCTTTTTCGCTAATGGCGATGATGGCCTTGTCGAGCGTTGCATGCTCGGAGGATGACAAGAAGGAGGAGAATCTGTGGGAAGTCCCCTCGGAGGATCAGATTATCACAATCGAGCCCTCGTATGCCGTAACCGAACTTAAGGTTATGTCGTTTAATATCCTTACCAACGGTAACAGCGGTACGGAAAACAACTGGGACAAGCGTAAAGATGTTATCATCGATATGATTAATGAGGAGGCTCCCGCAATCTTCGGTTTGCAGGAGGCTCGTAAGTCGCAGGTCGATTACTTGGCCGACAACCTTTTGAATTATAATTATATAGCCGTAAGCCGCGAGGATGGTGGCGAGGACTCTCCGGGTGAGCGTACAGCCGTATTCTACAACACCGACGTTGTTGAGATGATGGATATCGACGGCGAGGATTATCACACTTTGTGGCTCTCGGAGACCCCCACTCAGCCCTCTATCGGCTGGAACGACGAGGTTAGCGAGTTGGGAGGCCGTTACAAGCGTACCTACACATGGTCGTTGTTCCGCGTTAAGGAGACCGATGCCGAGGTATTGTTCTTCAACACCCACCTCGAGTATGGTCACCACGTAGGTATCTACCAAAAGCCCCGTACCGAGTCTATCAAGCAGATTTTGGCGAAGATAAGGTCGGTTACAACACCCAATCGTGCCGTTGTTTTCTGTGGCGATATGAATCAGGCTTATGGTCACGAGATGTTCGACCCCTTGTATAACTGGGGTATGTTCGACTCGCGCGAGAAGGCTGAAGAGTATATTAGCTTGGCTAACCTGTGGGGCAACACTTGGAGTGACTATGGTAAGGCTGAGGCCGAGGATGATCCAAAGTTGAGCAACATCCCCGACAAGAACCGCCACGTCGAGGATACAAAGGTTAACATCCGCCAGATTGACTACATCTTCCTGAAGAACTGTAACGTTAAGTTCCACAAGATTCTCAACGATGAGAAGTGGCGCAACAACGGTTACTACCTGTCGGATCACCACCCCGTAACAGCTACTATCTCGTGGGGTGATATAACTCCGGGTGAGTAAATAAACAAATAGTGTAAAGCAGTGACAAACCGCAGAGCTTGTTGCTGCTTTTTTTAACCCTAAACCCAACCTACTATGATTAGAAAAATTCTAACCCTTTGTGCCGTTTTCTGCGCGTTGATGACGGCCGATATGGCTTTTGCTGCCGCGCCGCTGAAGGTGGTGTCGTTTAATATTGTGGTAAGTAACCACGAGACCGAGAATGGCTGGAACATCCGTAAGAGTGCCATCGCAAACTTCCTCAACGAGGAGAAACCCGACGTTGTGGGCTTGCAGGAGGCTACTTATATGGAGATTGTATATCTGCTCGAGCAACTGCCCGACTACGCCTATTATGGCGTGAGCCGCGACACAGGTAAGGCAGGCGACAGGGGCGAATATACCGCGATTCTTTATAACAAGCAGACCATCGAACCTATGCAGCAGGGCGAGTTCTGGCTTTCGCCTACGCCCGACAGGCCTTCGCGCAGCTGGAACGACGAGCAGCAGACAAAGATTGAGCCCCACCCGGGAGCTATGAAGTATAATCGCGTTTGTACGTGGATGCAGCTCAAGCATAAGCCCTCGAAAAAGGAGTTTTTCCACTTCAACACCCATCTCGAGTTTGGCTATCACGCCAACTACAACCTCGGCCAGACAGCTCGCGAGAAGGGAGTGGAGCTGATTGTCGAGCGTATGAAGCAATTGACGGGCGAGAGTGCCGTAATCCTTACGGGCGATATGAATCAGGTGTCGGGCGACAAGTGCTTCAACCCCGTATTCGAGTGGGCTATGAAGGATGCACGCATCGAGGCAAAGCGCGTTGTGAGCGAGGAGAACCGCAACAGTGTAACGTGGAACGGCTTTAACTTCAATTCGGGTCAGGCTTCGAATATCGAGAAGGAGGAGAAGAGCAAGGGTCCGGGCAACTTCCATATGATTGACTACATTTTCTATAAGAATTGTAAGGCTATGGAGTACCGCACCGTACGCGATAAAATTTATGACAAGGAGCCCGTCGTCGAGGGCATTCCCTATATGTCGGACCACTACCCCATTATGGCAATCTTAAAGTTGTAGGGTTATATCTCTTTATATTTTATCCGCTACCTCGTCGGGGTGGCGGATTTTTTAGTATCTTTGTGTGCAGGAAACAGCCGTTACGGCCGATTCCTGAAGCATAATAGTGGAAATGACAGCAAGATAAAACTCTCCCCCTAAGATAGGGGGAGTCCCGAAGGGGTGGGGTATGATTTTTTGAATGTAAATTATGCCTGCCGGATGGGAATGTTATACCCCTCTGTCACTTGCGTGACATCTCCCCTATTTTAGGGGCGAAGTTTGAGTTAGTAAAATATAAACTCTCCCCCTAAGATAGGGGGAGTACCCGAAGGGGGTAGGGGTATGACTGCAAGAATAACTTGCAGAGCGGTAATGATAATACCCCTCTGTCACTAACGCGACATCTCCCCTATATTAGGGGCGAAATTATTGATTATACAAAATTCTCTTAAAGAAAGGGGAAAATGTATTAATATTTATGAAAACACCGCTTATTGCAAAAATAAAAAATTACAATAACAGCAATCAAAAAGAGCTCCGTCGCCAACTACGTAATAATGCGACAAGTGCGGAAGCTTCATTATGGTTATTGTTAAAAAATAGACAATTAGCGGGTTATAAATGGCGGCGACAATACTCTGTTGGGGAGTTTATTTTGGATTTTTATTGCCCAACATGTCGTCTTGCTATTGAACTTGATGGGCAACCTCATTTTTCAATTTCTGGAAGAGAAAACGATTTTTTGAGAGATAAGATTTTATTACAAAAATATGGAATACAAGTTTTAAGATTTGAGAATAATCTTATTTGGCAAACTCCAGAAGGGGTTATTGAATTTATAGAAAAACATTTAAAACAAGAGAAATAAGTTTAAAACTTATTATAAGAAGTTTATAGGATTATAAAAACTCTCCCCCTAAGATAGGGGGAGTACCCGAAGGGGGTAGGGGTATGATTTTTTGAATGTAAATTTTGCCTGCCGGATGGGAATGATTATACCCCTCTGTCACTAAAGTGACATCTCCCCTATTTTAGGGGCGAAGTTTTGGGAAAAGTAGCAGAAAAAACACCCTTATTTTAGATGCGAATTTTAGGAAAGTAATAGAAAATAGTTAAAAAATAATATCATGGAACAACAAATTAAAGAGTTGCTGGCGCGGGTTGTGCATCCCGAGACGCAGCAGAACATAGTCCAGAGCGGCATCGTAGAGTCGGTTACGGCGCGCGAGGAGAAGATTTTTGTGGTGGTTTGCTTACCAAAGGCACGCGACCCCATTTCACAGCGTATCCGCACCGTTGTTGAGCAGTTGTTGAAGGAGGCTTTCCCCGCTGCGGCCGACAACATCACCATTGCCGTTAAGGAGGGTACTCCCCGTGCGCCACAGCCAAAGCGCGAGAGTACGACCGTTAAGGTTGGCAAGATTATAGCCATAGCTTCGGGTAAGGGTGGCGTTGGTAAATCTACCGTTACGGCAAACCTCGCCCTTACGCTCCGCAATATGGGCCACCGCGTAGGTATTTTAGATGCCGACATCTATGGCCCCTCGCAGCCCAAGATGTTCAACCGCGAGGAGTATATCCCCGAGGCGGTTCGCGAGAATGGCGAAGATTATATCGTGCCGGCCGAGAGTATGGATATCGAGCTTATGTCGATTGGCTTCTTCATCCAGCCAACCGATGCCCTTATGTGGCGCGGTGCGATGGCTACAAACGCACTGAAGCAGCTGCTGCATCAGACTATGTGGGGCGGGTTGGACTTCTTGCTGATTGATATGCCCCCGGGAACAGGCGATATCCACCTTACAATAATCTCGGAGATAAAGCTCGACGGAGCGGTTATCGTATCTACACCCCAGCAGGTTGCCGTTGCCGACGTGGTGCGCGGTGTTGAGATGTTCCGCCACGAGCAGGTTGCCGTTCCTGTTTTGGGTATTGTGGAGAATATGTCGTGGTTTACTCCAAAGGAGCTGCCCGACAATAAATATTACATCTTTGGAAATGGTGGCGCACGCAGCTATGCCGAGCAGGCGGGCGTTCCCTTCCTTGGCGAGATACCTCTTATCCAGACCATTATGGAGGGTGGCGAGTGCGGAACTCCAACCGTCGAGACCGACTCGCAGGTTGAGAGCTACTACCGCGCAATTGCCGAGAAGATGATTAAAAACCTGTAAGAGTATGCAGCACTTCGATAACGACTATATGGAGGGCGCGCACCCTCTGATTCTGGAGCGACTGATGGCTACCAACATGGATAAAACAGTAGGCTACGGCTGCGACGAGATATGTGCATCAGCACGCGAGAAGATTCGTCAGGCTTGCGGCGCACCCGATGCCGAGGTACACTTCCTTGTGGGTGGCACCCAGACCAACGCTACTGTAATACGCGCTCTGTTGCGTCCGCACGAGGGTGTAATTGCTGCCGACACCGGCCACGTTGCACTCCACGAGGCGGGAGCTATCGAGGCGGGCGGTCATAAGGTACTGACCATTCCTCACCAAAACGGAAAACTCTCGGCCGAGGCTATCGACCACTACATTGAGTCATTCCGCAACGACGAGGCGTGGGATCATATGGTATGGCCCGGGATGGTCTATATTTCGCAGCCTACCGAGTATGGAACAATCTACTCTCTTTCGGAGCTGGAGGCAATAGCTGCCGTTTGTCGCAAATGGCAGATACCTCTCTTTGCCGATGGTGCGAGATTGGGTTATGGACTTGCAGCCGAGGGTGCCGACTTCACGTTGAAGGATCTGGCGCGTCTGTGCGACGTATTCTATATTGGTGGCACGAAGGTGGGCGCAATGTTTGGCGAGGCGGTGGTTGTTCCGCGCGCAGGACTTATACCCCACTTCTTCACAATTATCAAGCAGCAGGGCGCTCTTCTGGCAAAGGGACGTATGCTGGGTATTCAGTTCGACACACTCTTTACCAACGAGCTATATCTTAAGATTGCGCGTCACGCCGTTGAGCAGGCAACACGTCTGCGCGAGGCTTTGGTGGCGAAGGGTTTTCAGTCGTATTACAACTCGCCTACCAATCAGGTCTTTATGGTTCTTTCCGAGGAGCAGCTCGAGAGCCTGCGCCGCTGTACTACATTCAGCGAGTGGGAGCATCTGGAGGATGGCCGTACGGTGATTCGCCTCGCAACGAGCTGGGCAACACGCGCCGAGGATATTGACGAGCTGATTGCCGCGATTTAAGGGTATTATTATACATTTTAATTTTTAATCTGCATTTTGGTTACCGATTAAAATAAAAAGAGCAGGAAATTATAGAAAAGAGTAATGTTATGAGTTTTAACATTGCTCTTTTCTTGTTAACAAAAGCCGAAAAAAGTGTTGATAAGGTGTATGAAAAGATGATGATAACTTTTAATAAATATTTTTAACAAAAAGTCGTCAAAATAGTAATCATCTGAATTTGAATGGTGGTTGAGAATAACAAATTATTTATGCAAAATTTTATAAAAAGTTATTGCCTTCATTATTGACTTTTTCGAGGGGTGAAATGATTATAAAAAGTTGGTGTCGAGAAGTTGAAAACCAAAACCGCAAAATGTGGATAACCATGTTTTATCTCATTTTATTATTTATTAATTAATTGAAAAACAAACGAATAACACAAAAACAAGTATTCACAAAGTTATAAAAAGAGCGGTTGCCGAGTGTTGAAAATTATTTTCATAAAAAGTTATCGACACAATTAACAGCTATATATATTATTTACTTTTTATATTAATATTTAAAAAGAATTAAAAAATAATAAAGATTGTGTTGACAACTCAGCTCGGTTGAAATTCAAACTTCAGTTGTAACGGCTGTTTCCTTAATTCAAAATTAAGAATTCAAAATTCAAAATTGGTTGCTTACGCGGCGGAAATGACAACAAAAGAAATGTCATGCCACAATTGGGTAAAGTACCGGTTGGCAAGTACGCACGTGCTACCCTTACCCAATTGACTGGCATCTACCTTATATAAAAACC
>JAGBIR010000236.1 GCA_017934845.1 Alistipes sp.
ACAGTGGGTAACATCATCAGCGCAAACCGATGCCTCAAACCAACGCTCCAAGCCACACTTCTCCCATGTCAGCATCACATTTTCGTAGCAGCCCGACGAACCGATAGAACACTTTATCCCGTGCGGCTTCACACCCTCGAGAAACTCGACCAATCCGGGCATCAGCTCGGCCTTCGGTGCATAGATCTCGCGAAATATAACCTCAGCTTCATCATTTAGCGACTCGGCACCCCTCTCGGCAAGCTGCTCAGGCAATAGTACCGCAAATACACGATCGGGCCCCCAGCCCGCGAATTGGCCAACATCTCCTCCCCAATTGGCGGAGTTATAACGCTCACACATCAATTTCAACGCCTCAGCGTGCGACGGCATGCTGTAAATCAGCACACAATCCATATCGAAAATTATACCTTTGAACATACCTCACTATAATATCGGGATGCTAAAGTAACCAAAAATCCGCGAACAACAAAGATTGCATATATTTTTAGTCCATTTTATCCCTAATTCAGTGATATTGGAGGCATAAAAATTAAAAAATAACATTTTTTGTAAATTTCTTAACTATAATAGTTGAAAAAACCATATTCTGAGGTGCGGAATTATCCGCACTTCAATCATAGGAGCTCCGAGTATTCCCACTTACTCACAACGTCTAATTATCAATAAAAATCGAAAAAACCGGGTATTAGTTTTGTAGAAACAAAAAAATATTATACTTTTGCACCACCAAAACGGGTTGGCCCGTAGAATTTGGCGTTGATCTCGTAGCTCAGCAGGTAGAGCACAACACTTTTAATGTTGGGGTCCTGGGTTCGAGCCCCAGCGGGATCACTTCTTAAACGACAGCCGAAGCTTCTCCGCTTCGGCTGTTTTTTTTGCTGTCAATGTGCGTGCAAGCCCGCCATTGCCATCATAAAAAAACTCCTGCTTTGCAGGTCTGTCGTTAGCTGCAATCTCGCTGGCTTTTTGTTATGGGTTGCGAGGATATTTATATTTAAATTTCAGCGGCATCCTCGCGAGTGCTTCGCACTTCGAGCCCCAGCGGGATCACTTCTTAAACGACAGCCGAAGTTTCTCCGCTTCGGCTGTTTTTTTGATGTCGATGTGCATGCAGGCCGTCATTGCCATCATAAAAAACGATGTGTCCGAACCAGTGGTCGGACACACCATTTACGTTTAGTTGATTAGTACATATTAATAATTATCCTTCATAGGCTCGAAGTATGCCTGCGGATGGTTGCACGAAGGACACTCCATCGGAGCCTCGCTGCCCTTATAGATAAATCCGCAGTTGCGGCACTGCCACCAAATCTCGCCATCGCGCACGAAGAAATTACCATCGGTAATACGGCTCAAAAGCTTCAAATAGCGACGCTCGTGCTCAGCCTCAACCTTTGCAATATTGCGGAATGTACGCGCGATTTCGGGGAAACCCTCCTCATCTGCAACCTTTGCAAACTCGGGGTAGAGCACATCCCACTCCTCATTCTCGCCCATAGCAGCTGCCTTCAAGTTCTCGATGGTCGTGCCGATACGGCCTGCGGGATAGGTAGCAGTAATCTCGAGATCACCACCCTCCAAATATTTGAAGAAACGCTTTGCATGCTCCTTCTCTTGATCAGCAGTCTCAGCAAAAACACCCGAAATCTGCTCATATCCCTCTTTCTTAGCCACACTTGCAAAGAAAGTATAACGAGTTCTCGCCTGGCTCTCACCAGCAAATGCCTTAAGAAGATTCTTCTCGGTCAAAGTTCCTTTTACGCTTTTCATAGTTTTGTTCTGTTTTAGAGTTATTGTGTATTTACTATTTTTCTGTTTTGCTATGCGAAGATAAGTATTTTTTTTGAAAGTTGTACCAAAATGTCTATTCTCATTTTTTATACGCCTATAAGCAGCACTTATACTCACCTCAACCCACGCACAAACAGTTGTTCGGTATCGAGCATAAATCGCTCATAATCCGCTCGTTGAGCCGCGCTCACAACCTCTTTACCGGCTTGTTCAGGTGGAAGGAGATGATATCCGGGCATAGCAGCCCACACAGGTGTTATTACCAACGAATAGCGACACTCTCCATCGGCATCTTTCACGACCTCAACCTCAGCAACAACACCGCCATCACAATAGCGTTTGCGCTGGTTTGACACAAAGTTTCCGAGCGAGTATATCGTCACGCTCTTTCCATCGGCCTTGGCCGGTTGCACAACATGCGGATGCGAACCGACAACCACATCTACACCATGTCTATGCAAAAACTCCGCAAGTCTGCGCTGCTCACGCGAAGGTCGACGACTATACTCATCCCCCCAATGCATACAGGCTATAACGCAATCCGAATTTTCGATAGCGATATCCAAGTCTGCAACCATACGTGTAGTATCTATCATGTTTACCACACAGCCCTGCGGCACGGATATACCGTTTGTACCATAGGTATAATTCAAAATAGCCAATTTAATCCCATTATGCTCAATGTGCAGCACACGGTTACGGGCGTAGTCATCCTCATCAGCAAAGGCTCCCGTATGGGCCACTCCCAGTCGGTCAAGGGTCGCGACAGTCGAGTGCACACCTCTCCTTCCGCGATCGCAACAATGATTATTGGCAAGTAATGCCACATCCATGCCAACCCACGCCAATGCCTCTGCATACTCCACGGGAGATGCAAAAGTGGGGTAGCCAGAGTAGTGAGCATCGGGCGAAATGGTAGTCTCGAGATTGACAACAGCAATATCTGCACGATCGAAGTAGGGTTTCATCGCAGCAAACGACTCTCGGAAATTGAGTATACCATCCGCTTGTCGAGCAGCCACAATTTGCGGATAATGGCACATAGCATCGCCTGCGAAGAGCAGACGTAAACGATGTTCGGGTACGACCGGTTGAGTGAGCAATTCTTCTTTTCGCTCACCATGCACACCACCCGCACCTTCACATGACACGAGCAGTGCTACGATACACCATACTATGTATATTATATTGCACTTCATCCATTGCAAAGATAAAAAACTATTCTCAATTCGCAACACCCATATCCTCATAAATAACGATTGCAAAAAGTCTCATTTTGCATTAACTTTGCCCTCCGAATGCAACTACAACGTTATGGAATTTCACTTTACAGGTCTTATTATAGGCATAGCAACGTTTCTGATTATCGGAGTGTTTCATCCGTTAGTCATCAAAGGAGAGTACTACTTTGGAGTTAGATGTTGGTGGGTATTTCTACTCTCGGGCATAGTTTCAGTGGCTGCATCAATATGTATAGCGGATGTTTTGTGGTCGACGCTGTTGGCCGTATTTGGAGCCTCGTCATTTTGGAGTATAGGCGAGCTATTCGAACAACGCAAAAGGGTAGAACGTGGTTGGTTCCCCAAGTGAGAAAAGAAAGACAAACGAGATTAAAGCTGCCTTTAATCTCGTTTATTTTTCAAAATATTGATACACAACCTCTCTACTCCTTCACACAACGCACCTGCATTGCATTACCACGCTTTTGGTCCGTAACTGCCTTATATCCATTGACCGTAGCACGGCTTGTATTCAAATCAAAATACATCGCTGACGATGTAGCCGTTGCAGAGCCTGTTCCGGCCGTCCAATAGTAGCCTACCCAAGGTGTGGGGGTATAAGGATACTCATCACGATAGTTCACATTCGAGATTGTACCCATAAGATAGCTGCGATAGCCACTTGCCGCAAAGAAGTGCTTTGTGCCGTTACCTTTATCAGCCAAAAACCATCCATATAATTTTTCTGCATCAGCCAATGGAAGGTTATCATCGGCTGAATCTATATCAAGAACCTCAAAGGCTCTTTTCGAGGGCACCCGCCAACCATGAGGACATGGATCATACAACGATTTAGCTCCGGACTCGCTCCACAGATCGTCACGATGGTTGCCATAGAGCCAATTGCCTTGATTTTCATCAGTCGAAGTGAGGAATGTCATAGGATGCTTGACTGCATACTCAATAGTACCGGTCTTGGCATCAGACTTCTTAATCTTCATATACACATAGTCGCCCGATCCATTATACAGAGTCTCGTCAATACTCTTTGCGCAATCATAATACTCGGGGCGCATGAACGGATCTTTACGACCCCATTGATAGTAGAGGCCATATCCCTCCCAAATATCTACCGTATTGACCGAGCCTTCGGGATTAGACCATGCTCCGAGGTTGTAACTCATTATCTCAACGCCATTTGACAGTGCAAAGCCCTCACGCGGGTCCTCGCCACCGGTCAACCACAGATGCCAACTCCACAGCACCGTACCTGCCGAATCGTAGGCAGCAATCACGGCATTACCCTTTGGAGATGTTGTTAACTCATTTCCATCGGCGTCCTTCTCGCGACTCACATAGAACGACACATAACCCTCTTTATCGAGGTGTAGATACTCCAGGTTATCGTTCGAGTCGGACCAAACGATACCGATCTTCGCGGTAGGAATACTCTCCGTAGAATTGCCCTTAACACAGGCATTGAAGCGATACTTCACATTGGGTCTCGGCACAATATAGCAGTTCGACTGAGCCCCATTTGCACTCATATCGACAACGTCATCGACTATATAGCCATAGATTATGGCACCC
>JAGBIR010000237.1 GCA_017934845.1 Alistipes sp.
CTACACTTGGGCCGAGGTGCATGATAAGGATGCCTTCGAGGCATTTGTCGAGAGTGGCGATATTTTCGACACCGAGATTGCAACCCGTTTCCGCGAGGAGATCCTCTCGCGTGGCGGAACTCGTGCCGGAATGGATATGTATCGCGCCTTCCGTGGTGCCGATCCCGATAAGAATGCGTTGTTGCGCGCTCGCGGATTTATTGCCGATGACCGCGCTATTGAGTTGCCCGAACCCGATATTAAGGGTGAGCCGATTCGTGTCGATACTCGCGAGCAGGCACGTCAGCGTGCAGCGCAGTCGCGTCGCGAGCGTGAGGCTGCAGCTGCCGAGGAGCAGGCCGCAAAAGAGAGCGTAGAGCAGGCCGAGACTCAAACCGTCAAGCCGGTTGAGCAGGCGACGGCCGAGGTGGCGTAACCTAATTCAGAGTGAAGAAACCAAATATCAAAAATTATGAAAAAAATATTGTTTATTATGACTTTTAGTGCTTTGGTAGCCGGTTGTGGTGATGATATGCCGGTAGCCGTTTTGCCCGAAATTGATACTACAAATCCGTTGTTGGCCGAGTGGGATACACCCTATGCCACTCCGCCGTTCGATCAGATTAAGATTACCGACTACGAGCCGGCAATCGATGCTGCTATTGCTGTATCGCGTGCCGAGGTGGAGGCTATCGTAAATAACCCTGCGAAGCCTTCGTTCCGCAATACAATCGAGGCTCTGGAGTGTCAGGGCCAGCTGTTGGGTCGCATATTGGGAATCTTCTTTAACTTGCGTGAGGCCGATACATCCGACGAGTTGGATGCTATCGCTTTGCGTATTCAGCCCAAGCTTACCGAGTTGAGCAACGATATCTCGCTTAACCCTGCACTTTTCGAGCGCGTGAAGGCTGTCTATGAGGGCTCACGTCGCGGCTTGTCGGATGTCGAAATTAAGCTCTTGGAGGATACCTACAAAGGCTTCGCTCGTTCGGGTGCCGCTTTGGATGATGAGAAGAAGGCTCTTTATCGTCAATATACAGCCGAGCTTTCGGAGGCTACATTGCTCTTTGCGCAGAACTCTTTGTCGGCTACAAATGCTTTTACGATTAATATCACCGACGCGCGCAAGGTTGCCGAGTTGCCGTCGTTCGTTAAGGATGGCTTGGCTGCTGAGGCAAAGGCTCGCGGTCAGAAGGGTTGGACCGTAACGTTGCAGGCTCCGAGCTATGTGCCATTTATGACCTACTCTTCGCAGCGCGATTTGAAGGAGAAGCTCTATCGTGCTTACAACACTCGCGCATTTGGTGGCGAGTTCGATAACTGCGACTTGGTGCGTAAGATTACAGCTTTGCGTATGAATATTGCAACCCTGCTCGGCTACAACACTTATGCTGATTATGTACTCGAGGAGGCTATGGCGCAGAGTGCCGAGACAGTAAACAGCTTCTTGGCCGAATTGCGCGATAAGACCGTTGAGTATGGCCGCAAGGATTACGATATGATTAACGCTTATGCCAAGAGCTGTGGCCTTAAGTGCGATGTAATGCCTTGGGACTGGGCATATTATACCGAGAAGTATAAGAGCGAGAAGTATGCTTTGAACGATGAGCAGGTAAAGCCCTATTTGAAGCTGGATAACGTTATCAAGGGCGTGTTTATGGTTGCCGAGAAACTCTATGGCTTGCAGTTTGAGGCAAACGATAAAATCGCGGTCTATCATCCCGATGTGATGGCCTACGAGGTTAAGGATGCCAATGGCGAGTTCCTCTCGGTGCTTTATCTCGACTTCTTCCCCCGCGCGTCGAAGCGTTCGGGTGCTTGGATGACCGAGTTCCGTGGAGCAAGAGTGGAGAATGGCGTTGAGGTTCGCCCGCAGGTGTCGTTGGTTATGAACTTTACGAAGCCTACCGAGACAACACCTTCTCTGCTTACTTTCGATGAGTTTAATACCTTCCTGCACGAGTTTGGTCACGCGCTGCACGGTATGCTGGCAAAGGGTAAGTATGAGTCGTTGAACGGTACAAGCGTATATCGCGACTTCGTGGAGCTTCCATCGCAGATTTTGGAGAATTGGGCAACCGAGAAGGAGTACCTCGATATGTGGGCCGTACACTACCAGACAGGCGAGGCTATCCCTGCCGAGTTGGTTGAGAAGATTGTTTCGGCAAAGAACTATCTGGCAGCTTATGGCAACCTGCGTCAGCTCTCGTTCGGCCTTACCGATATGGCTTGGCATACTTTGACAAAGCCCTACGAGGGTGATGTCGAGGCTTTCGAGCGCGAGGCTATGGCTTCGGTGCAGGTCTTGCCGGCGGTTGATGGTACTTCACTTTCAACATCGTTTAATCATATCTTCTCGGGTGGCTATGCTGCCGGATATTATGGCTATAAGTGGGCCGAGGTATTGGCTGCCGATGCCTTCTCGTTGTTCGATCAGACGGGCATCTTCAACGCCGAGACAGCTGCTGCGTTCCGCAAATTATTGCAGACCGGTGGCCAGCGTCATCCTATGGATATCTATGTTGAGTTCCGTGGCCACGAGCCGCAGGTCGATGCACTTATCAAGTCGATGGGCTTGCAGTAGGATCTGAAATGAAAAAGATAGCGGAGTCGAATCATCGGCTCCGCTATCTTTTTTGCTATTTTACTTCTCGGTCGGGGTTTTGCTTTATAAAGGCCTCCCACGACGAGGAGCCTTTGGCTGCCTTCTTGCCGCCGCCAAGACCTTTTACGCGCTTGTCGCCCATAGCTATATTAATAGGTGTGCGGGCTGTATAGTAGTGGCACATAGCAACTGCCATTCCGTCGGTGGCATCTAATCGGCGCGGCGTGTACTCCAACTTTAGCATACGCTTTATAATCGACGCGACCTGCTCCTTCGATGCCGAGCCAGAGCCTGCAATTGCCTGCTTAATGCGTGATGGAGCGTACTCGAAAACCTCCTTATCGTGAGTCAGCGCAGCTGCCATAGCAACACCCTGCGCACGTCCCAACTTAAGCATACTCTGCACGTTAGTGCCAAAGAATGGCGACTCCAACGCCACTTCGCGCGGATTGTAATCTTCGATGAGGCGGCTTACGCGATCGAATATGTAGCGTAGCTTACGATACGGGTCGCTCATCGTGTGCAGGTCGATGTCGCCCATCACCACCGAGCGCACCTCTCGGCCTACGACCTCGATGATGCCGTAGCCCATATAGTTCGTACCCGGGTCGATACCCATTATGCGATATGTTTCAGTCTGCTCCATTATGACAAAGGTAATAAAAAAGTTCGGCATTTTCAGGTGCCGAACTTTTTATTGCAATTTAGTTGGAAAATTATTTCAAAAGCTCCTCCATCTTTGCCTTTACCTCCTCGCCACGCAAGCCGGTTGCAATAATCTGGCCTGTCGAGCAGTCGATCAAAAAGTTTGCGGGGATAGAGTTAACTGAGTAGTCAGCGCGAGCCTGATTGTCCCAAGCCTTCAATGCACTAACGTGCAACCAGCCGAGCTCCTTCTCCTTGATAGCCTTCAACCATGCATCCTCTGCGCGGTCGAACGATACGCCATAAATCTCGAAGCCCTTATCATGGAACGCCTTATAGGTCTCGATAAGGTAGGGAACCTCCTGCATGCAAGGACCGCACCAAGATGCCCAGAAATCCAACAAGACATACTTGTTCTTGCCATTCTCAACGACGCTCTTCAACGAAAGCTCCTTACCTGCGGGAGTCTTCTCTATTACGTCGATGTAGGGGTTACCGGGCTGTACCTTCAATGCAGCCTCGGCCATCTCCTTCATCTTTGCGAAGGGCACAGCCTTATCCTCGGGCATACGAGCGATAGCATCCAAAAGGGTCTGAGGCTCGAGCATATAGTAACGCTGCATAATCAAATCCTGACCTACGGCATTGTCGGCATTTGCCACTGCAAACTCGTTGTAGTACTTTGTAATCTGCTTCTCGATCTCGGCGGCTGTTGCTTTGTCGCCAGCCTCTACGGCTGCCGAAATCTGCTTGCCAAACTCCTCGTTTGTGCGACCGAACTCGCTGCGCAAGTCGTTCAACGCAGAACCTGTAATCTCGAATGAGTGAGCCTCGGGGTTAGCCTTTGAAATCTGAATCTTACCCGGCTCGAGGAAGAGCGAAATGTAGATAGTCTCGGCGCCACTGTTATTGCCGGGCTTCTGCAAAGTGATGTATGCCTGCTTTGTCTCGCCCTCGGGGAGGTTACCCTTAAGACAGAACGAGTTGTTGGCAACGGCAACAGAGTCGATAGCCTCCAAACGACCATTGCCTTCGGCGGGAAGCTGGAGGTATGCCATCATACCATCCTCGAATGATGAGTCAGTACCACTGATATTGTACTGTGAGCCGCTTGAGCAAGCTGTCATGGCAGCTGCAGCAAGCACGATTGCAAAAATCTTTTTCATAATTCTATTTGAGTTTTTAATCCTATTATTTGTTAATCTCTTTTTCCAATGCTGCCACACGACGACGCAAATCGGGCAACTCCTTAAATACAGCAAACGAGCGGTGGTAGTTAATACCCGGAAGAGCTGGTGAGCCGAAGCGAATCTCGCCATCGGGAACATCCTTGTCGATACCCGACTTCGAGCCAATCTTAACACAATTGCCAATCTTAACATGGTCGGCAATACCTACCTGACCTGCCAAGAAGCAGTTGTGTCCAACCTTCGATGTGCCGGCGATACCCATCTGTGCCGATGATACGGTATTCTCGCCAATCTCGACATTGTGGCCAATCTGAATAAGGTTGTCGAGCTTTACGCCCTTGCGGATGATTGTAGAGTCGGTCTTGGCGCGGTCGATACAAGTGTTTGCTCCAATCTCTACGTTATCCTCTATAACGACATTACCCAATTGTGGAATCTTATCGAATGTGCCATCGGGCTTGGGAAGGAATCCAAATCCATCGGCTCCAATAACGGCTCCTGCGTGGATAATACAGTTTGCACCTACGCTACAACCCTCGTAAATTTTCACACCCGGGTAGAGCGTTGTGCCGGCACCAATCTTTACGCCATCGCCAACATATACCTGCGGGTAGATCTTCGCGCCATCACCAACAACGGCACCTGCCTCGATAACGGCAAAGTCACCAACATAGCAATCCTCGCCTACAGTAGCCTTCTCCGAGATTGATGCCATCTTGCTGATGCCCTTCTTCTGGGGCTTCATTGCGTTGTACATCTCAAGGAGTTTCAATACGGCAACACCCACGTCGGGAAGTTTGATTAGTGTAGCCTTAACTTCAGCCGTAGGCTCAAAGCTCTCGTTGACCAAAACTATCGACGCCTCGGTTGTATAGATATATTGCTCGTATTTGGGGTTGGTAAGGTAGGTCAGCGAGCCCGGCTTACCGCCTTCGATAGATGACACCGTGTGTACGGCCGTATCTTTGTCGCCAACAACCGTACCGCCTAAAAGGCCGGCTATCATTTCTGCTGTAAATTTCATTATCTTAAATCTGTTTTAATCGTTTTTAATACTCTTAACGGGCAAAGATAAGAATAATTATATGATTGTCAAAAAAATAATCCTCGACACTATTGGTCGATATACTCCTTAAGATCGATGCCTTCGGGCATCATATCGCTAACGTCGCGCTTAAAGGCCCACAATTCGCGTACTGTCGATGATGCAATATCGGAGAGTGCCGGCGGAGTGAAGAGCATCACGGTTGTGATGTCGGGGAATATGCGGCGGTTGATTTGTGCCATCGTGCGCTCGTATTCAAAATCAACCGTGTTGCGTACGCCTCTTACAATGGCCGTAGCTCCAACTTCGCGTGCTGCGTCGCCCGTCAGGGTAGAGTAGGCAATGCACTCAACGCGCGGATTGTCGGCATATACCTTGCGGATTAGCTTCAAACGATTCTCGACCGAGAGCAAGGCGTGTTTGCCGATGTTGTCGCCTATGGCGATTACAACTTTATCGAAGAGCGTAAGTGCTTCGTCAACAACTGCTTCGTGGCCGCGTGTGAAGGGGTCGAACGACCCGGGAAATATAGCAATTTTCATCTTGTGAAGTGTTTAATTATCGTTTGGATTTAGCTGCTGCCTCCATCTCAATAGCAATCTTTTCGGCCATAATCGACATATAGATCCTCTTGCCAATGTGAGCCATCGATGTTATGCCTTGCCAGCAGGCGGTGAATACCTCATCGGCATCGTTCAGATCGGTTGCGGTAAGGCGTTTATGCTCTATACTCATACCCGCTCTTCGGGCAGCCTCTATTGCTATTGTTGCTTCGACCGAGTGGCATCCCTCCTGAGCGAATAGCGTGTACTCCTTAACCGTAAATAGTGGGGCGAGGGGGTCTATTGCCAAACCTCCGTCGCGTTCGACTATAAGTGCGGTGGGAAAGCCGCATTTGCGGGCGATGGTATCGGCCATAAGGCGCGTAGCCGCGGCTGCCGATGTAGGATGTTGCGGCAAGGGCATATCCAATGGCAAGCATACGGCATCGGGGTGCAGACTGCGAAGCACATAGCCTGAATAGAGGCTCGGCTCGTGACTCCGTAACTCATAATTACCTATAGCATCTAAACGTATTTCTACAAGAATTGAAGCGTTACGGGTTAGACGATTTGCCGATAACAAAGCCTCGATTTGGTGCTCGACTTGCTCTTTTGTAATGTTCGGCTTTAGTCGCTCTCCAAAGAGCTCTTCGGCAGAATAGTTAAGCAGTGTAAGATGCTCGGCAGTGTAGCGGGCTTTGTGATGCAGCGTATGGATATTCTGAAAGACATAGGGTGTGTCGGAAAAACTCTCGGTAAGGAGTTCTCCGTTTCGAATCATAAATTTCATATCTTTCAGTATTATCATTGCTATTGCATAAAGATTTTCAATAATAGCTCGCGTAACAATTCGCCATCGTTCATACCGCCCGAATCTATACCTTTGCTCTTGCCATCATACTCGCGCAAAAGTCCTAAAATATTGAATACCTTGCGGTTAGGCCAGCGTGCGGACTGCTGCTTTAGCTCGTTTATTGCGTAGATATTACTCTTCTTTAATATGCGCATCAGCTCCATATCGTTAGGCATCGGCATCGACTTGCGCTGCGATTGCCAGCGGAGGTAGTTAATCGTAAAGAGGTCGTGGAACAGACCAAACAGAGCCATCACCGTAACCAGCAACGGGTTATCCTTCGGATTGCGGGCAAAGTGGTCGGCAATCTGCATTGCTCGCGACACATCCTGAATGGCCACAGCGTTGCAAAGTTCAAAATTGTTAAAATCCTTCGATATGCCGACGTTGTTTTCAATATCACGATCGGTAATCTCGGTAGTGCCGGCTGCGAGTGAAACGACCAATTTATCAACCTCGTTTGATATCTTTGCTATGTCGCAACCCAAATGGTCGGTAAGCATCTGAAGTGCTTTTGGGCTGATTCTTAACCCCTTCGACGCGATAAATTGCGTAAGCCACGGCCCAATCTCGTAATCGCGAGGACGGATAGACTCGAAAACTACACCTGCGGTGTTACACTGCTTGTAAAATGCCGAGCGTTTATCGACATTCTTCTCTTTATGGCAGACGATAAGAATTGTCGAAGGTTGCGGCTTTGAGGTGTAGTGCGACAGCTTCTCAATCTGGCGAAGCTGCTGCGCCTCCTTGAGGATGATAACCTCGTGCGCTCCCATCATCGGCATTTGCCGACATAGGTTTACAACCTGCCCCGCATCGCTATCTTTGCCATAAACCGTAATCTGGTTGAAGGCCTGCTCGGCTGGCGAAAGAATTGTTGCCGCAAGCTCATCGCATAGCGCGTCGATAAAGTAGCTCTCCTCGCCCATCAGCAAATAGATAGGTGCAAACTGGCGTTTTGCGATCTGCTTCTTCAGCTCTTCGAATTGCGCTACGCAATCTTTGAATTTTATGGTGCTTTTTGCCATTACAGTCGGGCGTTAGGAGTTAATAAATATTCTCGCGGGTAATGCGCAGTATCTTTTCGGTTTTATCCGTAATACGGAAATCATCACTCGTACGACGCCCAACCACCCATGCTATCTCATTGCCCGAGAGCAATACAAATTGACGCTCCTTCTCGGCCATCGAAACCTTTTGGTCGATCAAAAAGTCGCTAACCTTCTTTCGACCATTCATTCCGAAGGGGATAAATGAGTCGCCATCCTTCCAGCGACGAAGCGTTAATGGAAACTCTATCTTCTCGATATCGAGCAAAGCAACATTGTCGGGTAGGTGGAAAGTGTCGAGACTGTCAACGTCGCAAATATCGAAAAATAGCTGTGAATTACCGCAGTAGGCGCGACGCTGACCCTCGCGGATGGTCATCTCGCATAGGTCGTTCTCCTCGATAGGCGTAACGACGATATTGCCTCGGTCGATATATGCCACATAATTGCGCGAATAGAATCGCTTGCCGACGTTCTCGGCTTTGAGTGATTTGTAGAGGCTATCGACTGTGTCGCCCTTAAATCCGAAACGCGAGTTCAACATCTCGTAAATTATAAAGTCGCGAGAGGGACTATCGGTAATGCGGTCGATATGCAGAGTGCATATATCGCCGTTTATCTCGGCGACATCTTCATATATGTGGTCGATTGTTTCGTCGATAAATCGTTGCGCTGCCGTCAGACGGGCTACGTTACGCTGCATAATAAACGAAAAACGTGGCGTAATCTCTCTAAGACGCGGAATGATTCCCAAACGGATTTTGTTGCGCAGATATTTTTTAGAGAGGTTCGACGAATCTTCGCGGAAGGCTATATGCTTAATATGGGCATACTCTAAAATCTCTTTGCGGGTGGCAAACATCAGCGGGCGCACGATGCGTCCTACCTGCTTGCTGATACCGGTAAGTCCGCGCAGACCTGTTCCGCGCAGCATATTGATGAAAAAGGTCTCAATCGAATCGTCAACGTGATGGGCAATGGCTATTACCGTGTAGCCATGCTCTTCGCACAATTGGTGGAACCACTCGTAACGCAGTCGGCGTGCCGCCATCTCCATCGACTCGCCCGTACGATCCATCTCGCCCGTAGTGTCGAAACTCTTGTTGTGGCACTCAATACCGTAGCGTCGGGCTGTCTCCTGCACCATAATTTCATCTTCGTCGCTCTCCTGACCGCGAAGTCCGAAGTTGCAGTGGGCAATACCTACGTTATAGCCGCTATTTACACATAGCGACATGAGTACCATCGAGTCCACGCCGCCCGATACCGTTAGCAAAATCTTATCTTGGCGAGTGAATAACTCGTGACGCTTGATATACTCCTGAAATCTATCTAAAAGTGTAACCATTCTCTATCGCTATAAAACATTAACCTCTGGCTCGATTCTTACCCCGAACTTTGCATATACGGCCTCTTGTACCGCGGCTGCCAAAGCCATTACATCGCCTCCCGTAGCTCCTCCAAAGTTGACTAATACGAGTGCCTGACGGTCGTGAACGCCTACACTCCCTTGGCGATGGCCCTTCATTCCGGCACGGTCAATCAGCCAACCGGCCGCCAGCTTGCGTCTGCCTTCAGTGGCAGGGTAGGATGGCATATCGGGATATGATGCCAGCAGGGCATCGGCTACCGATGACTCGACAATAGGATTTTTGAAGAAACTGCCGGCATTACCCAATATGGCGGTGTCGGGCAGTTTGCTACGGCGTATGGCGCATACGGCTTCGCGTATGTTTTGAAGTGTTGCGCCACCGCGACTCTCTACCTCGCGACTCAAATCGCCATAGCCTAAATTGGGCGATGCTATCTTGCTGAGCTTGAAATCTACGGCAGTGATTATTGCACGACCGCGCAACTCGCGCTTAAAAATGCTGTCGCGATAGGCGAAATGGCACTCATCGTTCGATAGCGAGCAATGCTGCAAGGTATGGGTATCAAAGAGATAAACTCTTTCGATAATATCTTTTGCTTCGGCACCATAAGCTCCGATGTTCTGTACGGGTGATGCGCCAACGCTACCCGGAATAAGCGACAGATTTTCGGCTCCCCACAATCCGCGCTCAACGCACCACGCAACCATATCGTCCCACTCGACGCCAGCTTCGACACGAATCGTAAGCGAGGAGTCATCCTCTGCCATAACCTCAATACCGCGACCCGTAGGATGGATAAGCGTACCCTCATATCGGCCCGTGAATAATATGTTGTTTCCGCCACCCAACGTGTACCACTGCTCGGGAGCATTCTCTCGGGCAAAAATAGTGTCAAGCTCGTCGGGGTTGTCGAACTCGATAATACGCGCGGCATATTCATCAACGTGGAAACTATTTAGCGCGCGAAGCGGATGGTTAGTGTACTCTTTCATTCTGCTCTTTATGCTTGTTTTGCATCAAACTTGCAACTCGATTTTTAATCAAATTGCATGATATGTTGGTTGTTATGATTAATAAACAGCCATAATGCCACAAAGTTAGAAATATTTTCTTAATTTTGCGATGATTTTGTCGCGTTATGTCGTTAAGACGAGCGTCAATCAAGATAATGAATGAACAAAAACCTGATTTATGTTTAGTAGAGAGGATTTATCGCAGATAACCGAGCACGGTTTGACCCTTGAGGCGGTGGAGCATCAGCTGGAGAATTTCCGTCAAGGTTTCCCATTTTTGAATATAGTTCGTGCTGCTTCGGCCAATGATGGCATTGAGGTGTTGAGCAACGAGGCAATTACTCGCCTTACAACGCGTTACGATGCCGAAGCGTCGATGCGAAAGATTGTGAAGTTTGTACCAGCATCGGGTGCTGCCACGCGAATGTTTAAGGAACTCTTCGAGTTTGTCAACGAGGGTCGTCGTGGCAAGGGCATCGATACTCTGTTGGAGAATATTCGTAAATTCGCATTCTGGCCAGAATTGGAGAGTTTTGTAACTGAAAAATCGAGTGATGAGGATATTGTTGCAGCCATCGTTAAGCATGGCTTGTCATACGGCTCAAAACCCAAGGGCCTGGTAACGTTCCACGCCTATGGCGATGACTCGCGCAAGGCTATCGAGGAGCATATGGTCGAGGGTGCTGCCTATGCTCGTTCGGGGGATGAGGTTTATATCCATTTCACTGTTTCAGAGGAGCATATGGGTGGATTCTGGGATGTGTTGGGAGCAACGCAACCCTTCTACGAGGAGCAGTTTGGCGTGAAGTATAATGTGTCGTTCTCGGTGCAGAAACCTTCGACCGACACTATTGCCGTAAATCCCGATAATACACCTTTCAGAACCGACGATGGCCGATTGTTGTTCCGCCCTGCCGGCCACGGTGCGTTGATTGAGAATTTGAATGATATCGATGCCGATGTGATTTTTGTAAAGAATATCGATAATGTTACGACCGATGCCCGTCGAGGCGATACTATCCGCTATAAAAAGGCATTGGCAGGTGTGTTGCTGGAGCTTCAAGAGCAGACATTCGCTTACCTAAAGGCTATCGATTCGGGTGTTGCCGATGTTGAGGCTATTGCCGAGTTTATCGAGAAGCGTCTGTGTGTGAAGTTGCCCGAGGATTGGGATGTGCATACGTTGCGTCGTCTGCTGGATCGTCCCATTCGCGTGTGCGGCGTAGTGCGTAATCAAGGCGAGCCCGGTGGTGGTCCGTTCTGGGTTAGCGCAGCCGATGGTCAGCAGTCATTGCAGATTGCCGAGTCAAGTCAGATTGCGCCCGAGCAGATGCACCTTATGAAGTCGGCAACGCACTTTAATCCTGTCGATTTGGTGTGTGGCGTGCGTCGATATAATGGCGAGAAGTTCGACCTTACGAAATATACCGACCCCGCAACGGGCTTTATCTCGCAGAAGTCGAGCGGTGGACGCGATTTGCGTGCGCAGGAGTTGCCGGGATTGTGGAATGGTGCTATGGCGAATTGGAATACCGTATTGGTTGAGGTGCCTATTACAACCTTCTCGCCCGTTAAGGTTGTGCTCGATTTGTTGCGTCCCGAGCATCAGCCCGAATAGGTGTAGGGCCCAGATATGTTTTATGAGCGTTCGGTTTTTGCCGGGCGCTTTTTTTTGTTACGGGTGCTGTGGTGTTTCGCGCGAAAACGGTGTGAAATAGATGGTTTTACTATCTGTGGTTGTAATGAATAGTCTATTTGTTGTGAAAAACTATTAGTTTTGTTGATTTGTGAGTTAAAAAGCGTAGGTAAATTTTGGTAAAGTGGATTATTTTCATAACTTTGCGTGGCTTTTTTATATAAAGTATGAATTTGCCCTGTGGATTGGAAATAGATCATAAACAATAACTAAAATAACTATACATAAACTATGGGAAACACAAAACTTCAGCAGTTGACCGACAAACTCTATCAGGAGGGTTTGGAGAAGGGACGTGCCGAGGCCGACAATTTGGTTGCCGCGGCAAAGAGCGAAGCTCAGAAAATTGTGGCAGAGGCCGAGGCTCGTGCCGCTAAAATCATCGCAGAGGCAGAGGATAAGGCTGCCGATGTTGAGAAGAATGCAATGACCGAGATTTCGTTGGCAGGTAAGCAGGCTGTAGCCAAGATTAAGGCCGAGATCGAGAATCTTATCGTGGCTAAAGCTACCGCAGCGGGCGTTAAGGGCGCGAATATGGATGTTGCATTTATTAAGGATATGCTTTTGGCTGTTGCCAAGAATTGGAACAATGGTGCCAAGGTAGAGCTTATGGCATTGCTTCCCGAGGCAAAGAAGGCCGAGCTGGATAAGTCATTCGAGGCTGCTGCAAAGGCTCTGCTTGCAGAGGGTATCGAGCTTCAGTTTGCTGCCGACGTTAAGAGCGGCTTCAAGGTAGGCGAGAAGAAGGGTGGATACTACATCTCATTCTCTGACGAGGCTTTCGAGGCTTTGCTCAGCGGTTATCTGCGTGAGAAGGTTGCCAAACTCCTCTTTTAATCACAAAGGATTATGTTTGAGAAGAATTACTATTCGTTAGTAGCCGGGTTGAAGGAGTACGCGCTCGATGCCGATACCAAAGGCTTCGATGCTACGGAGATCGTTGCCGAGATTGTAGAGGATCTTTCGGAGAGCGATGCTGCAGCCGTACGCCTCATGTATGGTTACTACGATTGTGAGAATATTATTGCGCTGCGTGCTGGCCGTTCGGCATACAATCCTTTGGGCAATATTGCACAGGAGGAGCTGGCCGACGAGCTATCTTCGCCAAAGCGTCTGCCCAAGGCTGTAGCTCGTGTCGTTAGAGCCTATGCCGATGCGGAGGGTGAGGATGCTGAAGGCTTGGATATGACACGCAGTTTCGAGAAGGCTCTCTTTACTGCCTATTACGAGGAGTGTGCAAAGTCGAAGTGCCGCTTTATGCGCGAGTGGGCAGAGTTTGACCGTACGTTGCGTAACGTGTCGGCTGCCATTGTGGCACGCGCCGCAGGTCGAGCAATCGACAGCGTAACCATTGGCGGAGGCGATGTTGTCGATCAGTTGCAACGTTCGTCAGCTGCCGATTTTGGTTTGCGTGGCGAGGTTGCTTATATCGACTCAGTCATTACGGCTGTGAACGATGAGCAGAATATGGTTGAGAAGGAGCATAAGATCGATTTGGTACGTTGGGAGCAGGCCAGCGAGTTGGCAAGCTTCGATTACTTCAACATCAATGCTATTCTGTCGTATTTGGCAAAGATAAATATCGTGGCTCGCTGGGCATTGCTTGATCCGAAGCGCGGCCGTGAGATGTTTGAGCGTATTATGGCAGAGCTCGACGGCAAAGAATTGGTAAAATAAACAATAAAAACAAAATAAATGAAAACTTTAGGACGTGTAAACGGTATCATCTCAAACATCGTGATCGTTAAAGCAGATGGCGCGGTGGGACAGAACGAGATCTGTTATGTCTATTGCGGTGATACACGAATGATGGCCGAGGTCATCAAGGTCATAGGCGATGATGCCTATGTTCAGGTGTACGATAGTACCCGAGGCTTGAAGATTGGCGACAAGGTGGAGTTTATGGGCCATATGCTGGAGGCAACGCTGGCTCCGGGCCTTTTGTCGCGTAACTACGATGGTCTGCAGAACGATTTGGAGAAGATGGATGGTCTGTTCATCAATCGCGGATCAATCACCGAGCCTATCGATTTTGAGAAAAAGTGGGAGTTCTCACCTTTGGCGAAGGCTGGCGATAAGGTTACAGCCGGTGATTGGTTGGGTCAGGTAAAGGAGCAGTGGGTTGACCACAAGATTATGGTTCCTTTCATTATGCAGGCTTCATATACCGTAAAGAGTGTAGCAAAGGCCGGCTCATATAAGGTTACCGACACAATAGCAGTTGTGGCCGATAAGGATGGCAACGAGTACAACATCACAATGGTACAGAAGTGGCCCGTTAAGCAGGCTATCCGTTGCTATACCGAGAAGCCTCGTCCCTCACGCGTTATGGAGACAGGTGTTCGCGCTATCGATACATTCAACCCCTTGGCAGAGGGTGGTACAGGCTTTATCCCCGGCCCGTTCGGTGCAGGTAAGACCGTGCTTCAGCATGCCATTTCAAAGCAGGCCGATGCCGATGTAATCATCATCGTTGCTTGCGGTGAGCGTGCAAACGAGGTTGTGGAGATCTTTGCCGAGTTTCCCGAACTTATCGACTCTCGTACAGGCCACAAACTTATGGAGCGTACGATCATCATC
>JAGBIR010000238.1 GCA_017934845.1 Alistipes sp.
AAATATAGCAAATATTTTTCATCTGCGAGGTATTCTATATTTATCTTGTTTAGAAATAGAATCCCAGCGAGGCTTGGATGCCGTGCATTGAGCTCTCGCCCGAGGCAATACCAGTAAATTCGCCCTTACCAAAGTATTTATAATAGCGAACGCCAACGTTGAATTTCCAGATGCGGGCATCGGCTCCGGCTGCAATACCTACTGGCGGGCGTTTGAAATTCCACTTCTCGGTTCTTAGCGCACCCTGCATACTCTCGCGTACAGAGCAGTCGCCGCCCGTGCCTGTGTAGAGTGAGAATGTAGGACCCGCTTGCAGATTCAAGAAGCCAAACAGCTCATACTCAAACAGAATAGGGAGGTCGATTTTACTAACTTTAACATCGGGGTCGCCATTTGCGTTGGGGATTTCGGCCTCCATAGCTATGTAGGAGTATAGCAACTCGGGGTGAATGCCAAAGCGATTCCACTTCAGGTCGGCCTGCACACCCGCCAAGAAACCCGTGCCGGGTTTGATGTCGTAGATGGCAATCTGCTCGCCCACGAAGTCGTTAGATTGGTAGTTTACGCCAACCTTTACACCGATGCGGAACTTCGGAATGGCTTTACTGATAACTTGCGATGATGCGCTCACAGAGAGCATCACTGCAGCGAGGAGTAGAATTAGTCGTTTCATAGTCGTTGGGTTTAAGGTTGATAAACTATAATCGTGGCCATTAGCACTTTGCGCCTTTCGCGCCCTTTGCACCTTTGGCTCCCGAAATCTTATAGTTGAAAATGTTCTCTTTGTAGCTTGTAACCTTGGTCGATGAGTCGCGCTTACGCTGGAAGGCGATATCGATCAATCGCTCGACGAGTTTGTCGAACGAGAGTCCCGATGCCTCCCACAGGTAGAACGACAGCGAACCCGGGATGGTGTTAATCTCGTTGACATATATCTTGCCGTCGGCCTCGTCAATCATAAAGTCGATGCGCGATACACCATCGCAGTTCAGGGCCTTGAAGGTCTCAACGGCTGTGTGGCGGATAAAGTCGGTAGTCGCTTGTGGCAGGTTGGCAGGAATTTCGCGCAGCGTAGAACGCATACCTTGCGACTGCTTCGCTCCGCCCTTCGCTCCGCCCTTTGCGCCGCCAAGATATTTGTCGGCATAACTCAAAATCTCGCTACTGCGAATCGGTGCTTCGCAAACCGAAGCCTCGCAGTCGTAGTAGTTACCCAAAACCGAGCAGTTAATCTCCTTGAGTTGCGACACAAGATGCTCTACGATGATACGCTTCGAGTAGGATGCGGCGTTATCCACAGCCTCAATCAACTCCTCGCGGTTGTGTACGGCCGTAATGCCTACGCTCGAGCCCGAGTCGGCAGGCTTTACAATGACGGGGTAACCCAACTTCGCCTCAACCTTTTCGGCTACGGTCGTCTGGTTGTCGTACCACTCCTTGTCGCAGAACCATGTGTAGTCGATGACGGGGATACCGCTCTCCTTGAGGATCATCTTCATAGTGATCTTATCCATTCCGTTTGCCGAGGCCAGCACGTTACAGCCGGCATAAGGGATGCCCGTCATCTCGACTGTTCCCTGGAATGAGCCATCCTCGCAGTTTGTACCGTGCAGGGCAGGCAAGATGACATCGAGTGTTGCGGCAATCTCATCTTTACTAATGTTGAACATCTGCTTGAAGTAGCTGATTAACGGCTTGTTTACCTTATAGAGATTGTTGTCGCCATATGTGGGGCGTAGATATACCTCATCACACGATGCCAATAAACTGTCCATATGGCGATAGTTGCTGCTATCGGTCAAGGCTTTGCCCGTATACCAGCGACCCTGTTTTGAAATATATATGGGAGTTACCTCGTATCGCTCCTTGTCCAGCGCATTGATGGCTTGAATTGCCGTGAGGACCGAAATCTCGTTCTCGACCGAGCGGCCTCCAAAGATTACTCCAACTCTGATTTTGCTCTTCATTTTCTTTATGTTTTTTGTTCCTTGCTATTTGAATGAATCGGGTAGGTCGTTTTCGTAAAGAACGACGTCACCCCTTTGTAGTGTAATGGTTAAAAATGCCAAAGCCTCGTTGAGCGAATCGACAACCTTAATCTTATCCTCCGGAAAATCCTTATCCGACAGACCTTCAAGCAGAGCCTGGCGGTTGGTACGATTTACCACGATAGCGATGTCGCACGCATCGGCAATCTGCGCTCCCAGCTCGCGGTTCAATGCCGCCTGACGCTCACCTAACTCAACAAAACCGGGTGTTACAACTATTCGGCGGCCACCCTGCTCGCGCTCGAAGCCAGATAACACCTCGAGTGCCATCTGCGCACCCGTAGGGTTGGAGTTGTAGGCATCGTCGAGGATTGTAACACCACCCGCTGCGCGTTTTACGCTCAAGCGATGCTCAATCTGCTCAATTTGACGAATAGCACGTTTCTGCAACGACTCGGGGATATTGAGCCTGTCGGCAACGGCTATGGCTGCCAAGAGGTTGAGTATGTTGCCGCGACCGGCCAAACGTGTGGTGTAACCCTCGCGCGCAGAGCCGTTAATCGCGATGTCGAACGAGGTCTGCGCTGCCGAGTAGGCAATGTTGGTTGCGCGGTAGTTTGCCTTGGTTGAGTTTACGCCATAGCTCACAATGTTGGGTTTATCGCCATAGCGCGATGCAATATGCTCCGAGTCGAGGTTTATAACGCCCATACCATCCGCAGGCAGGGCATCGATTAACTCGAACTTTGTTTTGAAGATATTATCCACAGTGTGGAACGTCTCGAGGTGCATTTCGCCAACGGCCGTAACAATACCTATCGTGGGGTGTACCAAGTCGCAAATCTCCTTTATATCGCCCCTCTGCTTGGCTCCCATCTCGACGATAAAAATCTGATGGTAGGGCTTAAGATGCTCTCTTACGGTACGCACTACGCCCAAAGTGGTGTTAAAATTCCCCGGGGGCATCAAGACGTTATATCGCTCGGAGAGTATGCGGTAGAGGTAGTTTTTCGTTGAGGTCTTGCCAAAACTGCCCGTAATACCGATAATCGTAAGATCGGGCATCGAGCGCAAAATGCGTTTTGCATCGTTATAGTACCAACGCGAGATGGCCGCCTCGATGGGCTTGTTTACGATGTTGGCTGCCAGCATAAGTGCAGGTGTCGCAATAAGCAGCAGAGCCACGCAAGGCATTGCCGCGGGTACGAATGTCCATGTAATGCCGAGTGCCGCCGCAGTGAGCAGCAGTGTGGTGAGCAGCAGTCGCTTAACACGCATCGTATAGACAATCGGGGTTTTATATTTTGAAGTAAACTCCCTGCACGCCAACACCAGCATAAAGATTGCCGAGAAGGGTAGGAACTTCGAATTTGCAAAAAATCCTACAACGGCCAACGCGAGAATTATCAAACTGCGGATATGCTTGTGGCCGCTTCCAAACCAACGCGCGTATCGCTCCAAGCGATAGGAGTTGAGCTGGAACATATGCACATCGTAGCGCACTACGGCAGCCCATAGCAGGGCATACATTGACCAAAATATAATATTCTCAAACAACATTCAATCTTAATTTTGAATTCTGGATTTTGAATTTAGCACATCTCTTTACCTAAAAAACTCTCCAAGACCCTCAGAAACAGAGGCATATTCTCTAAAAACGAGAAGTGCCCTGCGCCGGCTACCGTAACCAAACCTGCGTCGGGAATCAGCTTCTCCATACGCTTGGCGTCGGCAAGTGGGGTGGCGGTATCTCTTTCTCCCCAGAAAAGTAGCGTCGGAGCTACAATCTTGGGCATCAGGTGGCATAAATCCTCGTTCACAACTTTCGACAATATGGCGCGCATCATTGGCGAGGCTTGATTATAGTCCGAAGAACCACTCTTTGCTCGGCGTTTCTCGATTAACTCCTGCGCGCGCTCTTTACCCAGGAAAACAGGTGCTATGCGTTTTAACAGCTTGAACGAATAGACCTTTGCGTAGTATTTCATACTGCGCTTGGGCTTTACGCCTGCGGCATCGACCAAGATAACCTTACGCACGCTGTTGCGAGACGAATATACAATCGACACGCGACCACCAAACGAGTGGCCTATCAAAATGGGATTTTCAATGCCCTCCGCCTTCGCAAGAGCCTCCACCGAGCGGGTGTACTCCTCGACGCCCCAAACTTCGCATGGCTCTTCACTCTGGCCGAAGCCTGCAAAATCGACCGCGATGACGCGAAAATGCTGCTCGAGCCACTGCTGTGCCGCACCAAACGTCGTGCAGTTGCATCCCCAGCCGTGCAACAGCAAAATGGTCTGCCCTGCGCCTCGGTCGGTGTAGTGCAGCCTAATATCCCTATATGTGTAAAATTTATCCATCGTATAATCATACAAAGTTACTATTTTTTTCCATATAGTGCATCGCTTAAGGCTGCGAATGGTGCATCATAACGAAAAAAATGCCGATTTCGTAAGAAATCGACACTTTATCAAGTGTTCTTTGCCGAACTATTTGCTGTTCATAACCTCGTTCTGGCGGGCGATACTCTCCAAGTGGATTGCCTCCAAAACCGAGCGAACAAAATCTTCGCTGAGGCCCATGCCGCGAGTCATCGAGAGCATACGGCGGCAGATGTCGTCCCAACGGTTGCTCTGGAGGATGGCTACGTTGTTGGCCTTCTTAATCTTACCAATCTTCTCGGCCGTACGCATACGCTCGCTCAATAGCTCAAACAGCTCGGAATCAATCTGGTCGATCTGCTGACGGCAGACGTTAAGTTCGCTGTTGAACTCGGGGTCGTTGGCCGTCTTTGCACGCCACATTACGTTGTCGATCATCGTGATGCAGTCCTGCGGAGTAACCTGCTGCGAAGCGTCGCTCCACGCCTTGTCGGGGTTGTTGTGGCTCTCGATGATAAGACCGTCGTAGCAGAGGTCGGCTGCCTGCTGCGAAATGCCATAAAGCAACGGACGGCATCCGCAGATGTGCGACGGGTCGCAAATCATCATCATCTCGGGAAAGCGGCTGCGCATCTCGAAAATCATGTGCCACATAGGCGGATTGCGGTATTTGCTATGACCGAAATAGGAGAATCCGCGGTGGATAAGACCAATATTTTCGATGGGTACACCCTTGTTAACCAAGCGGTTGACAGCACCTGCCCAAAGGCCGATGTCGGGAGTCATAGGGTTCTTAATCAGTATGGCAACATCCTTGTTATTCTCCAAGCTCTCGGCAATCTCCTGTACGGCAAAGGGCGAAACGGTAGTACGCGCTCCAATCCACAGCAAATCGACGCCATGCTTCAACGCGCACTCGACGTGTGAGCGGTTGGCAACCTCGACTGCGATGGGTAGGCCCGTAGCCTGCTTCACCTCGTTCAGCCACTCAAGGCCCGGCTCGCCAATGCCCTCGAAGGTTCCGGGGTTGGTGCGCGGCTTCCACACGCCGGCGCGTATAACATCGACGCGGCCCGAGCGTGCAAGTTGCATTGCTGTCTCGATGGTCTGCTCGCGTGTCTCGGCACTACAAGGACCTGCTATGATTAAGGGACGTTTCTCCCCTAACTTGAACTTACTCATAATCTAACGTAATTTATTCTATTGTTGCCAGAGTTATCTATGCAATGGCATAACTCGCTTCAATAGAGTGTGTTATTTCAAAATATCTCGTATTTTGTTCGCCTTTTGCATGGCCTCGACCAAGCCCTCTCTGTCGTCGCGTTCGATCATGCGTCGCAGAATCTGCAATTGGTGGATATGCTCGCGCAAGACATCAAGCACGTTGTACTTATTACCCAAAAATATTGGTGCCCACGTCTGCGGAAGACTCTTGGCCAAGCGTACGGTACTCTCGAAACCTCCGCCCGCAAGGTCGAAGATATGCTCCTCCTCGCGCTCCTTCTCCAATACCGTAAGGGCCAGAGCGAATGAGGTAATGTGCGAAATATGAGATACATAGGCGCAGTGGGTATCTTGATCTTCGGCCGACATATAGCGTATTGGCATACCCAGCGTGCGATAAATCTCCTCAACCACATGCAGGGCATCGCTATCGGTCTTTTCGCGTTCGCAAATAACCACCGTACGACCCGTAAAGGCGTTATGCTCGGCAGCCTCGGGACCGCTGTTCTCGGTACCCCACATAGGATGAGTAGCAACCAATCGACCTCGGTTGGGATGTAGCATCGTTATCTCGCAAAGCTCCTGCTTTGTTGAACCCATATCCATCAAAATCTGATTGGGACGGATCTGGTTGAGATATTTGGTTGCCATCACAGGGATGGTGTCAACGGGAGTGGCCAAAACTATTAAATCGCTCTGTTCCAGCGCCTCGTCCATAGTAACGATGGCGTCAACCAAACCCAGCTCCAAAGCCTTCAGTGCGCTCTTTTCAGAGCGTTCGATGCCTGTTACGCGTTCGCAAATACCCTTCTCCTTCAGACTCAAGGCAAATGATCCGCCAATAAGGCCCAATCCGACGACTGTTGCTATCATAATCGTTGGTGTAATATTATTTTACAAAACGGCTCTTTACGCGCTCGGCAGCCTCGGCCAAACGCTCGGCAGGCATACAGAGTGAGATACGGATATACTTCTGACCCTCGCTACCAAAGATACCTCCGGGTGTTACAAATACGTCGCACTCGTTGAGTACCTTATCCGAGAATGCGAAGCAATCGCCCTCGAAATTCTCGGGCATGGCAGCCCAGACAAACAATCCTGCCTGACCTTTGGCGTAGGTACAGCCAAGTGCATCGAGCAGCTCGTAACCGCGTGCCTCACGAGCATAGTATGTCTCATTTAACTCCTCGAACCACTCATCGCCCAAGGCCAAAGCCTCGGCAGCAGCAGCCTGTACGGGGTAGAACATACCCGAATCCATATTTGACTTAAAGCGCAGGATGTCGCTCAAAATATCGGCACGACCTGCTACAACGCCTACACGCCAGCCGGCCATTGAGTGACCTTTACTTGTCGAGTTCATCTCGATAGCTACGTCCCAAGCACCCGGAACGGCGAGAATGCTCAACTGAAGGTTGTTACGAACGAAGCTATATGGGTTGTCGTGAACGAGCAGAATATTGTGCTTGCCGGCAAAAGCAACCAACTTCTCGAACAACTCAACAGTGGGGTGAGTTCCCGTAGGCATATTGGGGTAGTTGACGAACATCAACTTTACGCGGCTCAAATCCTCCTTCTCGATCTCCTCAAAATCTGGATAGAAGCCGTTGGCTGCGTTGAGACGGTACTCCAAAACATCACCACCTGCCAATGTTACGGCAGCGCGGTAGGTGGGGTAGCCCGGGTTGGGAACCAACACCTTATCGCCCTGGTCGAGGAACGCCATACAGATGTGCATAATACCCTCCTTTGAGCCGAGCAGGGGCAACACCTCGTTCTTGGGATTGAGTTTTACGTTGTACCACTTCTCGTACCACTCGGCATAAGCCTCGCGTAGAAGGTCGCTACCGTTGTAGGGCTGATATGCGTGTACGTCGGGGCGTTGAGCCTCTGTCGCCAAACGGTCGATAACCTTTTGTGCGGGGGGCATATCGGGGCTACCGATACCCAAACTGATGATGTCACGACCTGCCTTGCGCAACTCGGCTATTTCGCGGTTCTTCTTCGAAAAGTAATACTCCTTGATGCAATCCATACGGTGTGAAGGAGCGATCTCTACTCTTGCCATAATGTTTGTTTTTTAGTGTTAATATTTTTTTGTTTATCTTCTTTCGTTTATTTGCCACTGCGGTAAACGCCATAGACATGAATCTCCTCGGTGGCTTCATGTAGGCTGTCGAGATTGCGGATGTAATCGTCCAAACAGTTGAATTCCAAATCGATGTGGAACAGGTAGTGCCACGGTTCGCTCGGGATGGGATATGACTGCAACTTCGAGAGGTTGATGCCATCGAGCTTGCTCAACGCCTTTAGGAGCGAGCCCTCCTCGTGGTTGGTCTTGAAGTAGAGCGATGCTTTGTTGGCGTCGGGTGCTATGTCGTGGTCGTAACGCTTGAGAACCATAAAACGAGTGTAGTTGTTCTTTATGGTGTTAATCTCGGGTGCGATAATCTTCAAACCATACATCTCGGCAGCCAATTCGCTGGCGATGGCGGCGGTGTGACGCAGGCCCTTCTCGGCAATATGCTTGGCACTCAAGGCGGTATCTTCCGACTCGATGAGCTTCCATGAGTGGTTATCCAGATAATCGACGCACTGTAACAACGCCATAGAGTGTGACTCCACCTCGCGAATATCCTCCAGCTCGACATCGGGCAATACCATCAGATTCTGCTTGATAGGTTGATAGACCTCGCCTGCAACCTGCAGATTCTCATCTTGCAGGATGCTGTAGTTGGGGATGATAGAGCCTGCAATTGAATTCTCGATGGCCATAAGGCCCATGTCGGCTTCGCCCTGCTTGACGGCTGTAGCTACCTGACGGAACGTATCGCAAGGCAGAATGTCGATTTGACGACCGAAATAATCTATGGCTGCAATGTGGTGGAAACACCCCTCATAACCCTGTATGGCAATCTTCAACATTGTAACTTAAAATTAAAAAATCCCGACCAAGTTAAATACGGTCAGGATTAATTATTATATATGCAAGCACCACTTATTAGCATACGACATCCTGACCGTTCGCACGGTAAAAGTAAAATCGCTTATAAAAGAAATGCTGGTTCATAAATCGTTATTTATCCTTAATGCGATGCAAATATATCATAAATAGACGATATATCAAAATGTATATCGAATAATTATGCAAAAAAATCGCGATGGTGATTCTGCTCACTATTTACTCAACATATTTTATAACCTCCTTGTTGCGGGGGCGAGCTTCGGGTCGCTCGGCGGCGTAGCCGATGCCAACGCACAACAGAGGCTCGTAGCCTTCGCTAAAGCCCAGCGACTCTGTAAAAGGTTTACCCGCATCGGATTTAAGCCATACCAATGGGCCCATCATGCAAATCGAACCCAAGCCGAGCGACTGTGCTGCAAGCATCATATTGCCAGCCATAAGTCCGCAATCGACCTGTGTGCAATGGCCGGGCTTGTGGGCTACAAAAATCACCGCAGGGGCGTTGCGGAACATATTTTTGAAGGCTGGATCCTCGGTCTGCTTCGCAGCTGGCGTACCCTTGATGCTCTCGCAGTAGGCTGCCGTAGTCTTATCCAGCCACTCCTTGTTATCGACGATACGCACCTCCCATTGCTGGGCGTTCATGCCGTTGGGGGCATTGATACCGCACTCGGTAATTTGGTTGAGCAGCTCGCGCGATACACTCTGGTCGGTGTAGGCGCGGATGCTTCGACGTGCCATGATAGTCTCTATTACGGGGTTCTTACCCTCGCAGCAGTCGTTGCACGTTGCGTTTTGTTTGCACTCGTTGCAGCAAGATGTTGCGCAAAAGAGGCATACTGCCAATGCTGTAAAGAGGTTCTTCATACGGTATAGGTTTTAAGGTTTATAACTCTCTTACGTCCACAATGCCATTCATAACGGCATAAATCGTAAGGCGACCAATCGATTTTGAGCCTATCTTCTCGCTTATATTGCGACGATGGAATACAACGGTCGGAATCGAAATATTGAGTTTGTCGGCAATCTCCTTGTTGATAAAGCCCTTGACAATCAGCTCCAGAACATCCTTTTCGCGTTGCGATAGCGTGAGTGATTCCTCTTGTTGCAAGGTGTGAGGCTCATTGCCGTGCGACATATGAGCCATATTGAACATCGTAAGGAAAACCTTCAGCAACTCACGCTCCGAGCGGTACAGGTCGAGGCTATGGAAGCCCTCGATGGAGTCGCCCGCGCCCTCGGCAAGAACTATACAGCGACAATGTGGCGCGGTAAAAAATGGCATATTGTCGCGTACGGTTTGGGCATCGACAAAGAAATGGACCACATTTTGTGGCTCATCCTCCATAAAAGAGTCCATAGAGTTATAGGATACAACTTCAACATCACGAAACATCCATACAAAAGGAGCCATATCGGCAAGGATACTCCTCATTGCAAGCCCACAAAGCGAATTGGGGTGTATGATTACAATCTTCATTCTCTGCATATCCGCAAAGATAATACATTTATATAAAATGCAAAACTATAACTTATGATAGTTGTTGCGCACGAGGGCTTATAGTATCTTTGTGGCGTGAAATTGACTTAAAATCGATGCTATGAAACTAATGTTTGCTGTGCTGGCTCTGTTGAGCGGCACACCCGATAATGATGTTTTGGTAGAGAAAAACGACAGCTTGACGCATTATGCCGTAAACGAGGTATATGTCGAGAGCTATGTCCCTAAACGCCATTATAAATTGGATAAACAACCCATTTCGTCAACCGTGGTGGGTCAGTCGATGATTGAGCGCGAGCATATCCTCTCGCTTAAGGATCTGTCGGCAATTGCTCCCAACTTCTTCCAGCCCGACTACGGCTCGAAGATGACATCGTCGATCTATGTGCGAGGTTTTGGATCGCGTATCGACCAGCCGGTTATTGGAGTTACGGTCGATGGCGTGCCTTACCTTAATAAAAATAACTACGATTTCGATATGCTCGATGTCAATCGTATCGAGCTGTTGCGCGGCCCGCAGAGTACGCTCTATGGCCGAAATACGATGGGCGGTCAGATGAATATCTATACCATTTCGCCGCTTAATTATCAGGGCGCACGAGCTACGTTGGAGTATGGTGCGGGTAATACGTTGCGTGCCAAGGCGTCGTATTATGGTTTGAGCGAGAGCGGCCGCTTTGGCTATATGATTGGCGGATACTACAACCGCACCGATGGCTTCTTCGACAATGCCTACGATGGCAGCGACGTCGATTGGGGCGAGTCGAGTGGTGGCCGAGTACGCTTGGTTGGTCGCTTGGGTCGCGGCTGGCAGATTGAGAATACAGCCGAGGTGGGCTATAACTACGAGGGTGGCTATGCCTATGCGGCTTATGATGCTGCGACAGAGGGCGCAGCCGATGTAAACTATAACGACCCAAACCGTTATATGCGCTGGAACGTGAGCGACGGATTAATCCTCTCGCACGATGGTGAGAAGTATAAGTTTACGGCAACAACCAGCTACCAATATACTCACGACCGTATGCGTATCGACAACGACTTTACGCCGGCGGCAATATTTACCCTTATGCAGGAGCAGCGCGAGTATGCCATAACCGAGGATATTGTTTTGCGCACTAACGATCACAATCGCCGATGGAATTGGATTACAGGTGTTTATGGCTTCTATAAGAGAATCGATATGGCAGCACCTGTTGAGTTTTTCGAGGATGGTATCAACGACCTTATCTTGGGAAATATGCCCGCTATGATAAAGAGCTTCCTTACGATTGATCCCTTCTCTATCGATAGCAATTTCGATATTCCGACCTATGGTGCAGCCATCTATCATGAGTCAACCTTTAATGCCGGTAAGCGTTGGCGTTTTACCGTTGGTTTGCGCTTGGATTACGAGAGCTCGAAGATGGATTACGACAATTCATCGACCATTGTCTATTCGTTCAATATGCCCCCGATGCGCCCGGGAATGCCGGCGATATCAATCCCTAATCGCGAATATACTCTCCCTTACAAGGGTACCGAGAAATTGGATTATCTGGAGCTACTGCCCAAGTTTGCCATCAACTATACAACGGGCGTGGGCGACCTCTATGTAACGGCTACTCGCGGCTATAAGGCGGGCGGTTTCAATACTCAGATATTCTCTGATATTCTGCAAAATAAGATGAAAACGGGCCTTATGGCCGATGCAATGTCACAGATGGGTGGCGGTGCTGGCGGTCAGGGTGGCGGTCAGGGTGGCGGTCAGGGTGGCCGACCCACAGCGCAGCGTGCCGAGCAATCTGCTGGTGGCGCAGCGGGACAGCCCTCTACGTCGTACGACGAGGCTTCGGTTACCACCTACGATCCCGAGTATAGCTGGAACTACGAGGTGGGAGGCCACCTGCAGTTTGCCGAGGGCCGCGTAGGCTTGGATTTCGCAGCCTTCTGGATTGAGTGCCGCGACCAGCAGCTTACGGTTTTCCCCGCTGGCCAGACAACGGGTCGTATGATGTCCAATGCCGGTAAGTCGCGCAGCCGTGGTGCCGAGCTTTCACTTCGCTGGCGTGCTGCCGAGGGCCTGATGCTGATTGGTAACTATGGCTATACGAACGCTAAATTTAAGGAGTACACCGACTTTGTCGATGGTGTTGAGGTGAGCTACGAGGGTAAGTTCCTGCCCTATGCTCCGCAACATACCGCGTCGGTGGGCGCAACGTATGCTATCGATATCCGCCGCGGTTTTTTGGATGAGATTGTGCTCAATGCCTCATGGCAGGGCGTGGGTAAGATCTATTGGAACGAGGCGAATACCCTCTCGCAGAACTTCTACTCGCAACTTAACGCGTCGGTCGAACTCCACGCCGGTAAATTTGCATTTGGCCTGTGGGGTAAGAACCTGACCAATACGGAGTTCAATACTTTCTACTTCCGCTCAATGGAACGTGACTTTGTCAGCCTCGGCAAACCCATCCGCTGGGGCCTCTCGCTCAGCTTCGCGATGTAAAAAGTAATTACAATTAAGATAGAAAAATCCCGAATGATACTCTTCATTCGGGATTTTTGCTTAAAGTATATAAAAGTGTTTTTACATCTCTTTCTCTTCAATTATTGATGCATATTCTTTCCAGCCGTCAGCTGCTTTGTATGCTGCACCCGAACCTATGGGGACATAAATCTTGAGATTGGAATCTACTCCATTAAAAGCATCCCAATATGACCAAGGTCCAATAGTAATAGCTGGAGGTGTAACAGCTTTACAATATACGTTGGCTAATTTGTCACAACCTTGGAATGCAAAATCTTCAATAAGTTCAATTTTACTTCCTAATGTCACGCTTGTTAAGTTGTTACAATCCTGGAAAGCCCACTCACCAATAGATTTCAAATTATCTGGCAACTCTAAGTTAGTTAAGCCGTTCATTCGTACTGCATATGGTTCAATACGTTCAAGTGTATTTGGCATAATTATTTCGCTTAATGAGTTGCAGTTACTGAGCCCCCACAAAATTTTTAAGGATTCCCCCAAGTCTATACTAACCAAATTATCACAACTGTCAAAGGTGTTAGAATTAACAATTGTCACACTATCAGGTATTGATATACTTAATAGATCATCATTGTCATAGAACATATATTCCGTAATTTCCGTAACAACACTATCAAATCTTATTATACCCTGTCCATTTTGATATGTATGTGAAATAATATTATCATAGTCCAGAGGTATAATCTCGTCGTTTATTGTTGTGTAGTAAATTGTTACATCATCAATCGATTTGATATAGTCAGCATATTCAGACCATCCGTTTGCTGTTTTGTATGCATTCACAGAATTTTTGGGTACATATATTTTTCTTTCAGGATGATTGTTTGCAAACATATCAACCGGAGTGTACATTGCTGTTATAGCAATCGGTTCTATTGATTCGCAAAAAACACAACGTAACTCATAACAATCTCCGAATGCATAACCTCCAATATTTTGAACTGTTTTAGGTATTGTAATACTTGTAAGGCTGCTGCAACAATAGTATTTGCAACCA
>JAGBIR010000239.1 GCA_017934845.1 Alistipes sp.
CTTGCCGGGAAGAATCTCTGATGCCATAGCTGCAGAGTGAGTCATACCTGAACAGCCGATAGTCTCAACCAAAGCCTCCTGAATGATACCCTCCTTAACGTTGAGAGTAAGCTTGCAGGCACCCTGCTGGGGAGCACACCAACCCACACCGTGTGTAAGGCCAGAAATGTCCTTGATCTCCTTTGCTACAACCCACTTACCTTCCTGTGGGATGGGAGCCGATGCGTGGTTGGCGCCCTTTTTAACGCAGCACATCTGCTGCACTTCATGTGAATAAATCATAATTTTAGAAGAGTTTATTTGTTATTGTAACAATCTTTTTCTCCTTTGAACAATAAAATCTATTATTGCGCAAAATTCCAACGCAAATATAACAATATTTTTCAGCAATAAAAAATTGCGACATATAATTTATTGAGAAAATCGGTAAAAAGATAAATTTCTATCTCTATATTTATGGTGTAATCTTGTCCGGCATAATGTTTTGTCGTGGTGGCTGCAATAAGTGAGCCTGCCGATTTTGCGGTAAGCGGCAGGCTCGGTAGGCGGCCCGAAGTGGTTTGTTACTTGGCCGCTTTTTTGCTCTTTCTAATTGAAAAAGAGAACAATAATTGTTCCAAACGTGGCAAAATGCTTAGCCGAAGTTAATTAATCCAAAATTACACAATAATGGACTATTTCGAGCGTTAGTTTGCTGGTTAACCAAATTACATTATTGTCAAACAGAAAACCTATTGTATTATGAAATTATTTTTGAAGGCTTGGGCCTTTGCTTTGGTACTTTGTGCTTTTGTGGCGTGCGACAATGCCAACGAGGTGAAGATTCCGAAAACGCTTGCCGGAACGGAGTTGAAGACGACCGATTATACCAGCAATGTTGTCAGTAAATTAGAGTTTGGCGGAGATAATACAGCTCATTATGTGTCAACTACTTACACCGATTTGTCAAAGCAGATTGAAAGTTCTAAAATCGAGTACGAATTTAATTATGAGTATGTTAAACCCGCTGTGACTCTAACGCCCGTTACACCGGGCGCACCCGAACTTAAGGGAAAGATTGTAGGAGGTGAAAGTTATAATCTTATTACGTTGAGCAAATCCGATGGGTCACTCTTCTTCGAGGCATTTGAGGAGCGTGATCATATTTGGGCGGAGTAGTACCTTATTTATATATACCATTCGCGGGGGAATCCGTCTAACGAGGCTCTTTCGGCATCTGCCTTGCCCGAAAAATGCTCATTTACGCCGAAGTAAATTCCTAATAGACGATAGGGTGTCCAAATTTTTTGGGCACCCTCTCTTAAATCTATTGCGAAGTGTATTTCGGCATACTTGTTGCGATGTGGTGTAGAAAACAGATGATTATGAATGGAGTAATGTCGTTTCTTTTCCCCTACAAACCATATCCCGCGATGGTGTCGGCATTTTTGTTGGTTTTGCGCCTATTCTTTGGCGGACTTATTATGTGGCACGGGATAGGTAAGATTGTCCATTTCGATGAGTTGTCGGCATCGTTCCCCGATCCTTTGTCGCTTGGTCATCGTTTCTCGCTTGTGCTGGCAATCTTTGCCGAGGCCTTTTGTGGATTGGCCTTTGTCGCGGGAGCGTTTTATCGTCTGGCTCTTATCCCGCTAATCTTCTCTATGGCGATTGCTCTGTTATGGGTACACCACGGTCAGGCATTTGCTCATAAGGAGCTTGCCTTGATATACCTTGTCATGTTTGTGGTGTTGTATGTGATGGGTGCGGGCGGATTCTCGCTCGATGATTTGATAGCCCAGCGACTGCACTGTACCGATCACTCGTCGTCGGCAGGGTAGTGTACGCCCAATTGACGGCGCACTTCATCCATAATTTCGAGCGTTGTGATTGATGCTTGGTGGCTGTTGATTTCAGATTCTATGCGGCCACTCTCTATGAGGTCGATAAACTCCTTGACCTCGTAGTAATATTCGTTGTGGTTCTCTTTGTAGCCTATTGATTCGCCCTCTGCGCGTCTCTCGTGACCCGAAGCTGGGGCTTGACGGGGGTAGAAACGAACATCGACAGGCGTTTGAATACGATCGATAATTATATTTCCATCCTCACCCTCGATCTCGGCGGGAAGAAGTGAGTTGGCAATCTTCGAGTATAAAATCGTTGCATTCATACCCTCATATTGCATATTTACTGCACCCTGCCCATCGGCACCGCTCTCGAGAACGATGCCGTGTGCATTGATTGTCTTGGGTGCGCCGAATAGCACAACAAGCGGATAGAGCGTATAAACTCCAATATCCATAAGTGCGCCATTCGACAACTCGGGACGGAAGGCATTGAGTACGATGCCCTCCTTAAATTTGTCGTAACGAGATGAGTATTGGCAAAAACTTGCGAAGTAGCGTCTTGGAGTGCCTATTCGCTTCAAATTCTCTTTTGCTGCCAAGAAATTGGGACTTAAGGTACTCTTCATTGCCTCCATTAGCGTAACACCTTCGCGGCGTGCTGTTTCGACCATCAGCCGAGCCTCGCGAGCATTCGACGCCATAGGCTTCTCGCACAAAACGTGCTTGCCGTGTTGCATCGATAGGATGCTTTGTGAGGCGTGTAACGCGTTTGGCGATGCGATGTAGATTGCGTCAACCTTATCACTTGCAACCATCTCCTCGAGCGAGGTAAAGACGTAGGGAATGTTATGCTTTGCGGCAAACTCCTCGCCTCTCTCGCGTGTTCGGGAATATACAGCCGCGAGGCAGAAACGCTCATCCTCTTTGGCTCCGGCTATTACCCAGTCGGTGATAAAGTTGGTGCCTACGACACCGAATCGCACTTGTTTCATCTTCGTTGCTAATTAAAATTCTACCTTCGGAGCTGCTGATGCGCTCTCGTCGGCCTCGAAATAGGGCTTAACCTTAAATTTGAAAATCATTGCAACGATGTTTGCAGGGAATTGACGTACGGTAACGTTGTAAGCCTGCGCAGCATCGTTATACTCCTTGCGAGCTACCGTAATGCGATTCTCGGTACCCTCCAGCTGCGCCTGCAACTCCAAGAAGTTCTGGTTTGCCTTCAGGTCGGGATAGCTCTCCGATACAGCAATCAAACGACCAAGGGCTGAACTTACAGCCGACTGTGCCTTCTGGTACTCGGCAATGCTCTCGTCGCTCAAATCCTCTGTCGAAACGTTGATCGATGTAGCCTTTGCGCGAGCCTCTACAACAGCCTGCAGGGTTGACTCCTCGTGTGAAGCGTAGCCCTTGACTGTTGAAACAAGGTTGGGGATAAGGTCTGCGCGACGCTGGTACTGTGTCTCAACGTTTGACCACGCACTATTAACTGTCTCCTCCTGTGAAACCATATTGTTGTAGGTCGAGCAAGAGGTCATTGAAAACAAGGCAACGATTGCCATTAAAATAATCTTCTTCATATCTTTAAGTTTTTTTAAGAGTGAATAGTTCTACCATCGTGAGCCGGCACCGCCACCGCCGAAGCTACCTCCGCCCCAGCCGCCGCCGATGCTTGATCCGCCACCTCCTCCGCCTATGATCGGACCACCGCCGCCGCGTCGGCCCGAGGAGCTGGAGTTGGCAACATTACGTTTGCGTTTTGTACTATTGCCGCAATATTTACATTCGAATGTATCTTCATAAGTCGTAATACCCTTTGCGCGAGAGATAAAATGCGTCGATGTCTGTTCCAAGCCTATCTTCTTGCAATGTGGGCATTTATGTGCCGAACGATAAACCAAAACGATGATGCCTGTTAAAACTAGAATCATAAATAACATAAATCCGCCTATCGCCAATTCTCCATTGTCATCGCTACCCTCGACAATCGTAAGGTCACTACCCGTCAGCACTCCACTAATAGCCTCGAGTCCTGCAACCATACCGCTGCTGTAATCGCCTTCGCGGAAGTGGGGTAGCATAAGGTTTGTCTGTATGCGCTTGCAGATGGCATCGGGCAGTACGCCTTCAACTGCATACCCTGTAATGAAGCGTATCTCATGCTTCTCCTCTACGAGAAGCACGCCCAATCCGCTATCGTTCTTTCCTCCAACGCCCCACGACGAGAATAGTTCGTATGCGAATTCAAATACGTCATCGCCTTCAATGTCATCGATTGCGACAACCGCTACTTGCGCAATGCCGCTCTCACGCAGGCCATAGCAGATTGAGTCGATGCGTGCTACGGCCTCGCTCGATAGTATTCCATCGGGGTTGGATGTGAATTGGTATCGGTTTTCGACCTGAACATTAGGTACCTCTGTAATGTCGTAACTCTTTGCTACGGCACTCCAGCATCCTATCGTAAGGATGATAATTGCGAGCAAACGTTTCATCTTCTTATCTATTATTTATATAGTATTCTAAACTCCCATGGCGCGAGATATTCGTCAACGTGGCTGTGAAGGATTACCTTCTCACCGCTGATTGCATCGTTGTAGATGCCGGCGTAGATGCCCGTATTGAAGTCGGCTTGTATGGTGTAGGGCGATAAGTTCATAATCGCTACAACTCTGCTATCTTCAGCTTCGCGCACAAATGTCATCATGCAATCTTTGGCATTGTTCTCTATCTCAATAATTCTCGCACCTCGCTCTCCGGCCATCAGTGCCTTTTGGCTGTGCTTGAGTGCAATTAGCTTTTTGTAGAATACGGTGTAGTCATTCTCCTTGTAGTGCGGAATAGGATCGCGATCGAAGAATTTGAACGAGTGGTCGTATCCGACCTCCTGACCCGTATAAATAAGTGGCATAGCCGCCTCCCATACAAAAGTCAGCGCGGCCATGGTTTTGTATGCGTCACCAAATCGTGAAAACTCGCTGCCGCTCCAAGAGTTTTCGTCGTGATTCGACGTGAACATCATCTTAATTGCGGAGTGAGGATACTTCTCTCTGTCGGCATACATCGTATTCCTTAAATCCCATACGCGTTTTTCGCCCTTTGCAATGTCGCAAAGCAGGTGGTGAATTTCCCACGCGTAGCACATATCGAATGCTTGGTCGAATAGGTTTAGCTCTTCGGCCTCGGCCAGCATAAAGATGTCGGGCTTAATGGCGTGGAGGATCGACGACGCCTGCTGCCAAAACTCAATAGGTACAAGCATTGCCATATCGCAACGGAAACCGTCAATGTTGTGCTGCTCCACCCAAAAACGCATTGATTCTATCTGCCCGCGCCAAACGTCATGGTTAGCATAGTTAAGTTTTGCTGTGTCGGTCCAATCCCATGGCACCTTTGCTGTTCCATCAGCTTCGCGCTCATACCAGTCGGCGGGTTTGTTGTGAATCCACTTCGCGTCGCGCGCCGTGTGGTTGGCAACCCAGTCGAGTAATATCTTTATCCCTAAATTATGGGCCTCCGTTACAAAATCATCAAAATCGGCCATCGTTCCGAACTCCGGATTTATGGCGCAATAATCGGCTATCGAGTAATAAGAACCGAGCGAACCCTTGCGTCCCTCGTGCCCAATAGGATATATTGGCATTAGCCATATAGCATCAATACCCAACTCGCGCAAGAAACCTAATCTCTCTTTTGCGGCCAGCAACGTACCTTCAGGAGTGAACTGTCGAACATTCATCTCGTAAAGGACTGCGCTGTAGCACCAGCCGGGATGTTGGTATGCTTTATATTGTGTCATCTCTAATTCTTTGTTGTTATCATATAGCAAAGATACTAAAAATATTGACATATTTCTATTCTACGCTAAGAATTCCACATTACCTATATTATATATATTCGGTTTATCGATGCTGCATATTATGGCCGCACTTTTGCTGTATTTGGTAATGTGTTATAATTCAGATGTATAACATCAGTGTTAGTAAAATATTTTAAAAAATACGCAAAA
>JAGBIR010000021.1 GCA_017934845.1 Alistipes sp.
CCAATGCCTCAAACATGACACAGATCTCAGGGCCGGGAGTGCGGTCCGGCTCCGTGGAGGTAATAAAATGTAAGGATTACACAGAATCGGGATTATATCCTCGGGACAAACTTGCCTAAAACGGGCTTTTTTAGGGCCGCCGAAGCAAGTCTGCCCGTTGGATGTGAGAGAATGAAAGGAGGGTTAAATAAAACCCTAAAACAAGGCGTGATTTATCGAAAAATCTACTCTATAAACCACTTGTAATTGCTCTCGCCTTGCAATGCTTGACCGATACCCGAAACGAGTTCGGTAGCATTGAGTGAACGATCGAGGAAGGTGTCGATATAGCTCGATTTATTTGCTCCCGTGAAGAGGTTATATACTCGCCATAGGTCTATTTCGTCAGCGCCCTCCGTGCGAGAGAAATTCTCGTCGGCATAGTATGCTCTTGCGATTGCATTGATATGGCTGTCGGTAAACTCCATTGCGGGTAGCAACTTCTTCTCTTTTGCTGGCAGATACTGATATAAGCGAGTCTTGCCAATAAGTTGTGCAAACTGATGCTCTGAGAGTGAGAGGTCTTGCAGTTGGCTCATAGCCGACAGATGCTTCTGTGTATCGTATTGCTGAAAGAGTTGCAAAGCACCCTCGAAGAGTTGCTGCACACTCATAACTCGCATATCGGAGAGCAGACCGTCGGTCGAAACGCACAGATTGCAGCATACCAAATTCTTGAAGCCGATAAATATCTTGAATCGCTCCATAGTTTTACGCGAATAGAGATTTTCGTGATTATAGGCTCTTACGCCACCAATCGAGAGGTTTAGCCGATTGCCCGCAATATCCTCATATATGGTAGGTATTTCGAAGCAGAATGCCATGCGTTCGTAGTAAATCGTCTTGTCGCTATCCAAGAGTTGCGAAGCGGGTTTATGTATCGCTTCGGGGATTCTTCCCTTGATGATATGCGATGCTACGATGTCGGGAGTATCTATTGCCTCATTTGGAAAAATGCGATATGCCGCACCCAATATCGTTTCGATAAACGCCTGATGCGAGATTGTCAGCTCATTATCTTTTGAGAACACGGGAACAATGCAATCTTCTCGCAAATGCTCTATATCTACGGGTTTGGTATTAGCCTCGATAAAGTGACGAGAGTGATAAGTTGTGTTCGTAGAGAGAGGGATAACTCGGCTCTCTGATGCTTGCTCTCTGGCTATATCATTCCATACGGTTAAGCCTGCCGAAAAATCGGCATTAGGCTGCAGAGCTGTGCTGTACATAGTTTGTTGCGTTTTGAGGTTGAACATTTTCGGGATTTGTCGAGAGATTACACCAACGAAGTATTGCCTGACCCACTTGTGGCGTAATCATAAATTCGGGTCTTCCAGTAAATAGTCCCGTTCTATCCTTGGAGGTCGTGGCTTTATGATTCATCGCGATATCCAATACTGCCGTAAACTCATAATCGACATTATCGCGTTGTACGGCCTTTAATCCCACCTTTTCGGGTACCATCTTGCCGTTCTTGTCCGAGAGAACATAATCCTGCTTCGAACGCATCGTGCAGATGATATGAGCCGAGGAGGTGAGGATACGCTGAATAAAGGCGTTCTGTCGAGGTGTCACCTTCGCCCAATTGGCAAATGAGTTGCCTTGTAGGTTAGCGTGATAATCCAACAAGTAATCCCAACAATGAGAGATGCTGTCGATGATGATTACCTCAGCTCCTGCTTGTTCGCAAACAGAGATTGCCTCGATGTAGGTTTCGGGAGCAAAGTTGTCGAGTGTGAGGACTTGGTAACCGCCCAAATGAGCATAGAGGTCGGCAGAGCAATTCTCGGTGTCGATAACTGCAATCTTCGACCAGTCGCCCGTCATACCATAGGCTATGAGAAGTGAAGAATAGGTTTTGCCGCTGCCACTTGCACCAGCCAACGCCAAACGCATCTTAGCTGCTCGGCGCATTGATTGTCGTAACTGCATAATACAAAATAATTTAGATTGTGAAACATAATATATCTAACCATTAGTTGTAAGCTTTAGTGGGATTATATAAAATCTCCACCAAACATCTTATCCGAATACACTTCACAATCAACCTATGGGGAGGGGTATTTTGTGGAGTAGCTGTTGCTCCGCAGAATATATTTCTCAAAAAGTTTGCCGATGTCGGCAAGAAACAGGCAATTTGCGACAAATTTGAGTTGAAGTTTGCCGATAGACATTTAATAGGATGAACGATTTGAGGCATATTCCCCGAATTATTTACCCAAATAAAAAGCCCAACAGATTTTCTCTGCTGGGCTTCGTGTTAGAAGGAGTATGCTGTTGCAATAGCTGGCTTCTGCTCCTGCTGGTATTTATCATAGTAGTGCTGCAATCGCAACGGTTTTAGAAAATACTCGACAGAGACCTCTTTGGGAAGCGTCGGGCATTGCTGTTCAAGATTGTGCCGCAAATCAAGATGCGGATTTTCTCGATAATCCTCTAATGGTCGATATGCAGCACCAATAAGATCCAACGCCATACGATTTTTACTCTTATATGGTCGCAGTGTTGAGCCTTTATCCTCACAAAATTTCTCCAACTCGGCAAATATATCTTTATCTCGTTCTCGTAACGAATCGTTGATAAAGTAATCTCCCGTAAGGTTATATCCTCACTCATCTTTCTCCACAACGCCGAGTTGTATGCACTCATCAAGCAAACTCGACACTGTATTGCGAGATATTCTAAGTCCATCGGCTATTTGCCTCTTATTTCAGCCAATCGTGTTTTTACCATTTACGCAGATACATTTTAGCAGCAGGATAAATCCTGCTATCTTTGGAGTGTATCCCTGCTGGAAAAACTTCCTGTCCAGCATAAAATAATTCCGCATACGCAAATTGGTGTCATAGGAGTTGTAGCGAATATTTTCATCTACAAAGCGACTCTCTATTTTAAGTAAGCGAGCCTCCTCCAGTCGATGAATGCTGCGTTGTATGGTGCGATACTTAACGCCTGTCAGCTTGACTAATTTTTCTATACTTGCATGGCTGATGCCATTTTTATAATCAGAGCAACTGCGTAATATGGCTCACACGAAAGCGTCAATCGGCTTGCTGTTACTATCGATCTCTTTAATCTGTTTGGGAATTGTAATGTAACTCATCGTTTGCAATGTAGTTATGGGTGAATAAAATCTCTTTTAGGCGTAACAATCTGCGAAATCGTGATACGCCATAATGTTTCTTGGCCTCTTTGCGTGTTGCAAAGCGAAGCCCATCTAACGGGTTGTAGTACATCGTACAAAACTATGTTATAGGTAATTATAATAAGGTAGGTATTCTATATATATGACAGTTTTTAGCATTTTCTGCTATTGTCATATGACACTTTTGAGCATCGCACCCACGCTTATATCATCTTCGAAACTTAGCCGCCTGACTTGGCGGACTATCTTTGATTTGCTGTTACAAAGGTACGGATAATTATTTTGAGAACAAAATTGTTTTCCCTCATTATTTTCGCTAAATTTGAAGAAAAATGTCAGTATGGAAAACAATGTAATACCACTTGAATCGGAGTTGAAGGAGATGGATAAAATGGAATCGTTCAATATTGCAGATAAGCTCGGCTGGTTCCAATATGTATCAATACTAACTTACAAATTCTATGGGCTACCTGGATATGATGACGATAATCAATGGCACTCCGTATGTTTGGATTTCTGGGGACGTTATATGCGAGGCGACATCAAACAAGAATTTACCAAAGAAGATTACTTAAACAACATAAAAATTATAAAAAGCATTAAGTCCTTTGGGTTAGATGTAGACAAATTTTGGCTTCTATTGTTGTTTATTTACGATTATGTATTCTGCCATCTCTCCAAAGGCCTTTTTGTTGATGAATCATCAGAAGTTGTATTCTCCAAGAAACTCATAGCTCAACTCAGCAAGTGCAAATTAGAAGATGTCAATATTTCAATAAAGATAGGTAAAAAGAGTGTTCGCATCTCGGAAGTAGGCAAGAAGGCGATTCTTCGAATGTTATATCGTGGCTATGAAAATACATATAGCCAAGCATTAGGGTATGACATACCATTTTCTGGAGGTTTACTTCAACTTAGTATGTCATACCACATGAAGTGGGCCGTAGAACTATATGAATACACCTTTAACTATTTGGATAAAGAATGGCATCTCATACATCCCCATAAATTACCAAATGCTTCTCTAAACAGAATGCTTTTATTCTCCCGTATAATGTACCTTTATGGTTGGACGGACAACAAGTCTTTCTTGGAGTCTGATGATTCTTTACGAGGAATTCTAAACGCGTATAAGAATAAACCCATTCCTCGCACATGTTGCCAAGAATATTTTTAGGGTAGTAAATTTATAAAGAAAGTTACTAACCAATTAACACACAAGGCATTGCAACTTTTCACTTTTTTATGTATTATCTTTGTCGTCGGAAAGGGTTGGCATCCTCTCCACCTAACTAAATGCCCTCCGCCAAGGACGGAGTAGAATAAATAATATGGCAGAGATATTAGAAAATAAGACGAAGGCCAAGGCCTCAAAAGCGACGAACAAGAGTAATGCGTCAGACGAGAACAATGCAACAACCTCGCACGGAGTGGTAATAGAGATCGAGTTAGACTCTGACCCAAATGTGGATGCGATGATGACCGAGTATGTAGATGGAGAGGATAATACCGTCGGAGCAATGATACTCAGTGCTAACAAAGTAGAAGAAGGTACTGTAGATTGGTGCAATTCATTTTGGGCAGTAGTTATGATGGCAGCTCGTGCAACAGACATCCCATCCTATCTGCAGAGTTCAGACGAAAAGCACGAGTTACTCTGTTACAGCCTCCAGAACATCTACTCAAGCACCGAACTATTCTTCTCTCACTATCAAACAATGGTAGAAGAGTTGGTGGCAACCGAGAGTTTCACAACATATTGCAAAGAGCACAACATTGATGTTCAATGCACGGCTCAACATATAGTATACGAGGGGAAAATTGCATATGTATCGGTAAAAGCATATGGCGTAGAGCCATTCTATCGCAACCTTTGGGAGAAGTATCAAGAGCCAATATATTCACTTAACTAACTGATGATACGACACTCCCGTTCTTAATAATTTTAATCTTCATTGAGGGGCTATCCGTTTTTCGGGTAGCCCCATTTTTGTTACAGCAGGTTCTTCATCGCTTCGTCGATCTGCGAGTTCTCGAACGAGTCCAAGTAGATTTGAGTGGTTGATATATCGGAATGCCCGAGAGATTCCGAAATCAGTGCAATATTCACCCCTGACCGCTTCAAAACCGTGGCGTATGTATGGCGAGCAACATAGGTTGTCAAGGGGAATTTTAACCCCAAACGCTTACCCCACCCTTTCAGCTCACGGTTTATGTGTCTCAAAACTTTATTCAATCGATTGCTTTTCTGCAATGGTGTTATGTGAATATTTTTGTCAAGTATCGGGAATATATAATCCTCCTCGGTTTTGCCCTCTCGACAATATTTATCCATAATCTCTTGAGCTTGCGGCAAGACACGGCAACTCATCATCTTACCTGTCTTCTTGCGACTATAAAAGATCCGACCAGCAGCATAATCAGCACACAGCAGCATTGCAATATCTCTAAAATTCATCCCTGCCGAGAAGTATGAAAACAGGAACAAATCCTTTGATAACTCAGTATATGGTGAGTGTGTCAGAGGCAATGGGGCATTCATCAACCTATGAATATCCTCTTTAAGTATGGCTCGTTTTCGCGTTGGCTCTTTTAGTCTGCCGATATTGCAGTTGAGAAACGGATTCTCTCGACAAACAAAGGTTTTGCATGCAAGAGCCTTATTATAAGCCGCCTTAAAGACGCTTATCATAGTAGCAATCGAGTTTGGCTTGTATCCCCAACTTCGCAATGCAGATTCATATTTTTGTATATCGCCAACAGACATCTCATCAAAACGCATATTCGCTATTCCAAGCCTTTGCAGATGTGTCAAAACGACCTTACATCTCGCTGCCGAACTGAATCTACCCGCACTTTTCAGTTGATTAATAGTTTGATTAAATCCATCTGACACCAAGCTCCCAACCATAACATTCTCATTGGGGAACAGATTATCAAGTGTAACTTTTATATCCAAAGCTTCCAACCGTTTAATCTGCTTCTGATAAAAATTTATCTTCTCAAACAGCTCGCATTTGATATGCTGCGACGAGGCTTTTGGCATCTGCTCATCGAAATCCCATTCCGCAACGGGAATGCGTATTCCAGTGCTTACATAGCGACTTTTGCGATTTATGGTAAAACGCAAATAGATAATTGTAGTCTTGTCTTTTGAAATTCGTTCCTGACGACAAAACGGAGTAATCCTGATACTCATAGAGTTACAAAATTGCACAGACTCTCGCCTTCGTGTCCGTTACTCCAAAAATGGTAACACAAATGGTAACACACTTTGCCCTAAAACCACTTATTTTCGAGCATAAAAAAAGATGGCCACTTTTGTAACCATCTGATTATCAGAGCCGCAAACGGGACTTGAACCCGTGACCTTTTCATTACGAGTGAAACGCTCTACCAACTGAGCTATTGCGGCAACAGAGCCTCTCGGGCCCATATGCGTTGCAAATATCGCAATAATTTCGTAAGATTATTCTCCGAATGAGCAAAAAAGTGCCATTTTCTGCTTTTTTTTCGTAAATTCGCAATTGGTTTGTGGCTTTCCCCAACCGATAAATGAAACTAAAATTACTACAATATGATTACATTTATTATCTGTCTTACGTTGCTCGTGGCGGCATATTTCATCTACGGCCGCTATCTGGAGAGGGTTTGCGGCATCGACCCAAAGGCCAAAGTGCCATCGGAAACACTATACGACGGAGTAGATTACCTACCCCTACCTCGCTGGCGCACATTCCTAATTCAGCTTCTGAACATAGCGGGTGTAGGCCCGATTTTCGGAGCTATCATGGGTGCCTGCTTCGGCCCTATCGCGTTTGTATGGATCACGCTGGGCGGCATCTTTCTCGGAGCGATGCACGACTTCGTGTCGGGATTCATCCTTGTGCGTCACGATGGTTTGAGCCTGCCCGAAGTGATTGGCAAATATCTCGGCAAGGGCGTACAGCAGTTTATTCGCGTATTTACCATCTTCCTGCTTATTTTGGTGGGCGTGGTATTTATGCGCTCGCCGGCGAGTCTTCTCAACGGCATGTTGCCCGAGATTGGCTATTGGTGGTGGCTGGGCATTATCGTGGTTTACTACTTCATCGCGACGATGCTTCCGATTGACAAGCTCATAGGCAAAATCTATCCGCTTTTCGGAGCAGCTCTGATATTCATGGCATTAGGGCTGTTGTGCGTCATAATTCTCGGCGACTACTCCATTCCCGAACTTACGGCAGATAATTGGCGCAACTTCCAGCCCAATCCCGAGAAGTTGCCAATCGTACCGGCGCTATTTATAACCATCGCCTGCGGCGCTATTTCGGGATTCCACGCTACGCAGTCGCCACTTATGGCGCGCTGTCTGAATAACGAGAAGGAGTGCCGCATGATATTCTACGGCTCAATGATTTCGGAGTCTATAATTGCGCTTATCTGGGCAGGTGTTGCTATGGCATTCTTCCACGGCACCGAGGGTCTTATCGCCGCTTTGGCCGAGCATGGCAACGATGCTGCGTGGGCCGTAAACCATATTTCGACCACGACACTCGGACTTTTCGGAGGCTTCCTCGCCATGTTGGGCGTAGTGGCAGCCCCTATCACATCGGGCGACACGGCTTTCCGCTCAGCACGACTTATCGTTGCCGACATATTCCACATCGAGCAGCGTTCAATCCCCAAGCGTCTGGCCATTGCCGCTCCGCTCTTCGCCATTGGCATCATTATGACATTCATCGACTTCGATGTTATATGGCGATACTTTGCGTGGGCAAATCAGACATTGAGTCTCTTCACGCTTTGGATGATAGTGGTTTACCTGAAGCAGCGCAACCGCAACTATTGGATTGCCCTGTTCCCCGCCCTGTTTATGACCTATGTATGTGTAAGTTTTATGTTCGTTTCCGACCAATTCTTCGGTATGGGGCCCTGCACAATGGCATACATCTTAGGTGGCGTAATGACGCTTGTCGTAAGTTGTTTACTCTTAATTTCAGCTCGCAATGCCAAGAAAACCATCGCTTAAACCACAACCTACTGGTCTATGGCACATCGTAGGCGGAGGCTTCGACAATATTCTGCAACACTCGCACGACCTGGAGTACGATGGCGAGTGGGAACAGGCGTGCGAAGTGCGCTTAGAGGGCGTTGAACAGATTCTCGACGCCATTGGCGACGACGAATACACGCTGGATTGGAACGACCGCGAGTCGCGTGCCGCAATGGAACTACTATACCTCTCGGCTACCGACCATCTGTCGATTGGTGAGGTAGAGACCGCCGCTACATTGTGGGAGCAGTTGGTCGATCTTGACGAGGAGGACCGCACCGAGGCGATGACGATGCTGGCTTTTTGCTATATCGCGCTGGAGGATTGGGAGTGCTTGGAGGCGGCAATGTTCGATGTTTCGACCAAGTCACCCGAATATCATCTGCTCTCGCTGTGGGAGACCTTCCGCCGCACGGGAGGCATCGAGCAGAACGCCCTGCGAGAGTTGCGCACGCGCCATAAGGAGTGGTGGCGGGAGTTTACCGCCGAGGAGCATCCTGCTGACGAAAAATATCTGGCAGAGTGCCAGAGCGACCGCCCCTCGCAGACCACCCAAGCCCGCCAGCTATGGTTTGCAACAGCAACACTTTGGGCGCAGGATAAGGATTTTTTGAAAAAGGTAAAATAACACTATGAAAACACACACTTTTATTTTGATTATCTGCCTACTGTTGGCAGGTTGCGGTCATAAAAGTACCCCGTCACATATCACCGAAGAGAATTACTTAAAGGCCGATAGTGCGATTTGGATGGAATATGAGAAGATATGTGATTCTCTATCCGTCGTAGCAGAATCAGCATCACCAGAGGAACTTGAGAATATTGAACTCGAAGCCGAAGAGATATTGCAAACTACGCTGCAACGCAATGCGGAGTTGGCTTTGGAGTATGCCGCCACGCCAAGCGGTCTTGAGCGACTATTTATGGCTCGTGGAGATGTTACAAAGGAGCAAATCAGCGAGGCCCTGCAATCTATTCCCGACTCGATGCAACAGTCGGAGTATGGCAAGTTACTGAAACTGCACCTCGACACCCGACAACTCGGCGAAGGAGATAAATTCCAGTCCTTCGACTGCACCACTATCGAGGGTGAGCCGCTGAATTGGGACGCATTGTCAGGCAAAAACAGATTGCTGCTTTACGGCGGTTTGGGTTGCATGGGGCGTTCCGGCCGCAATTACCTTTCACAATTGCATAAGCAATATCCCGAATTGGAGATTGTGATATATTATAAGGTTACAAGTAGCGAACAACTCCAAGAGGAGTATGCCGCATGGCAACAGAGAGGTGTAGATTTCGACTATCGGGCCGTATCCGATTTTAAGGGCGATGCCAGCCCGATAAGAATTATCTACGGCACGCAGGCTACACCCACTTGCCTGTTTATCTCACACGACGGCACGATAAAAGTCCTAAGCGAAGGCCTCAATCCCAAACGATTTGAAGAGGAGTTAAATAAGTAATACAAAATCGGCTAACCAATAATAATATTGATTAGCCGATTTTATTTAAGCGTAACGCAGCCGGCCGCCTAAATTGAAACTCTCAAAAGTGGCTTAAAAGGATGAATTTCAAGGCTTGCGACGCTTGAAAAACCGCAGCATACTTGGCGTATGTGAGGATTTTGAAAGCGAGCGTAACGCAGAAGTTCGCCTTTTAAGCCACTTTTGCAACTATTTGCGGTTCTTTATAACCCACTCTGCAATCTGAATTGCATTCAGAGCTGCGCCCTTCTTAATCTGGTCGGCAACGCACCAAAAGGTAAGTCCATTCTTCGAAGCGATATCCTTACGCACGCGACCCACATATACGGGGTCTTTACCTGCGATAAAGAGCGGCATTGGATATACCTTATCGAGCGGCTGATCCATCAAGATAATGCCCTCGCTCTCGGCAAATGACTTGCGCGCCGCCTCAACGCTAACCTCCTCGGCAGTCTCAACCCAAATACTCTCCGAGTGAGCGCGCATAACGGGAACACGAACACAAGTGGCCGACACCTCGACATCCGAGTGCATAATCTTGCGTGTCTCGTTATACATCTTCATCTCCTCCTTTGTGTAGTCGTTCTCGGTGAAGACATCGATATGAGGAATGACATTATATGCCAACTGATAAGCGAACTTCTTGACCGTAGGCTCCTCGCCCGCAACCAACTGCTGGTGCTGCGCCTCCAACTCGGCCATAGCCTGCGCACCGCCACCGCTTGCCGACTGATATGTAGCTACATGCACGCGCTTAATATGCGAGAGTCGCTCGATAGCCTGCAACGCCACAACCATCTGAATTGTAGTACAGTTGGGGTTTGCGATGATTCTACGCGGAGCATTCAAGGCATCCTCGGCATTTACCTCCGGCACAACCAAAGGCACATCCTCATCCATACGGAAAGCGCTCGAGTTATCAATCATCAGCGCACCATATTTTGTAATTGTCTCGGCAAACTCCTTCGAGGTAGAGGCTCCTGCCGACGTAAGGGCAATATCTACATCCTTGAAATCGTCGTTATGCTGCAACAACTTAACCTCATACTCCTTACCGCGACACAAATATTTCGTTCCTGCAGAGCGTGGTGAGCCAAACAACACCAACTCGTCAAAGTGGAAATCCAATCTCTCACTCAAAATGGTCAAAAACTCCTGACCTACGGCACCGCTGGCGCCAACAATAGCAATTTTCATATATAAACTAACCTTTTGTTACTATCCAACTTAATTAAAAAACTCATCCTCCTCGGTATCCTGTTGCACGCCCTGCTCTGGCTCAACAGCCTTCGGGCAGTCGTAAGCCTCCCAGCCCTCGGGGCGTGAGAATCGCGCCTGACGGCTCATACCGAGCGAAGGATCGGCATAGGCGCGCTTGAGGAACTCGCCAACGATAGGTAAGGCCATTACGCTACCCTCGCCCTGCGCACTGAGGTGCACCGACTGATCCTCGCCACCAACCCACGAGCCGGCAACCAGCGTAGGCGTAACGCACATAAACCACGCATCGCGGTTTTCGTTCGACGTTCCCGTCTTACCGCCGATATCCATATTCTCCATACCATACTGCCAAGCCAAGCGGCCACCCGTACCGGCTGTAATCACGCGCTCAAGCATTGTAAGCATCGTATAGGCCGTATGTTTGTTCACAGCATCCTGCGACTGAGGGATAAAGCTCGAGATAAGGTTGCCCTGACGATCCTCGATGCGCGTAACGAAAATCGGGTCGATATGCACACCCTCATTCACAAAGGTCGAATAAGCACTTACCAACTCATAGACATTCGACTCGAAAGCACCCAAGCACAAGGCATAGGCGGGATAGATAAAGCTCCTGATTCCCATGTTATGCAGGAAGTCGGCCACCGTCTCGGGCTGCTTTGCCTGCTTCATAATCCACGCCGAGTAGTTATTGCGCGAGTTTGCCAAGCCCCAATACAGCGGATGCAGCACGCCATCGTACTCCACATTACCAGCCTCCTTTGGCGACCATATACCCGCAGGGGTTTCAATCGACACGGGCAAGTTGGGAGCCATGGTACAAGGCGTAAGGCCCAGCTGGTCGATTGCAAAGGTATAGATAAACGGCTTTGCCGTAGAGCCGGTCTGGCGCTTACCTTGCTTTGCCATATCGTATTTGAAGTAGCGGAAGTTAGGACCGCCCACATAAGCCTTAACATGACCCGAACGGGGATCCATAGCGACAAGACTTGCGCGCATAATGCGCTTGTGGTGAAGGATAGAGTCGCGCGGTGTCATCAAGGTATCGACCTCGCCCTTGAAGGTAAAGATGCGCATACGGCACTTATCGTTAAACGAGGCAAAGATCTCCTTTTCAGACTTACCATCCTTCTTCATCTCGCGGTAGCGATCCGAGTTTTTCATCGCACGCTTGATGATTGCCTCACGCTCCTCGGGCTCCAAATCCTGGAACAGCACTCCCGTCGAGCGCACCTGTCGATCCATACGCGGCTGGATTACCGACTCCATCTGCTTTTGGATTGCCTCCTCGGCATAGCGTTGCATTGCAGGGCTGATAGTGGTATAGATTCTCAAGCCATCGCGATAGATATTATAAGGAGTGCCATCGGCTTTGGTATTTTTCAGGCACCAGCCATAAATTGGATTCTCATCGTACTCCGTAACCGCCTGCTCGTAATCCCAATCGGTGAGGAACTGACGACGCGTCGGGCGCTTGGCGTTCATCGTCTGGCGCAACATCTCGCGGAAGTAGGTCGCCTCGCCACTATTGTGGGTAATGGGGCGATAGTTGAGCGAAATGGGCAATCCGCACAGCGAGTCGCACACCTCGCGCGAAATAGCACCCGCGCTACGCATACGGTTAAGCACCAGATTTCTACGCTTAAGCGCATTTTCGGGATTCAGCACCGGTGAATAGCGCGTAGGGGCATTCACCACACCCACCAGCACGGCAGCCTCCTGCACGTTGAGTTCGTCGGGCGACTTACCGAAGAAGGTTGCGGCAGCCGACTTAATTCCATAGGCATTAGAGCCATAGCCGACCGTATTGAGATACATAGCGGCAATCTCCTCCTTCGTATAGTTGTGCTCCAGTTTCAGAGCTGTAATCCACTCCTTGAACTTCGACTGCACGAGCTTCATCGTACGCGAAATCTTACCTCGATTACGCACCGTATCACGCGGGAAGAGGTTCTTTGCCAGCTGCTGCGTAATGGTACTACCACCACCCTGCGACGAATTGCGCAACAAAATGGTCTTTACGCCCACACGGAACAGCGACGGAATATCGATACCCGAATGGCCACGGAAACGGACATCCTCGGTAGCAATCAGAGCTGCGACAACCGGTGGCACGTTATACCCGTCGAGCGAGATATGAGCCGCAGAATCCTGCGGGAAGAGCTCCTCATACTGCACATAGGAGCGATTCTCGACAAAGAAAGTACCTATGACGTGGCCATTGTCGCCATAAATCTCGGTTGCGAGGTTGCTTTTGGGGTTCTCCAGCTCCTCGAACGACGGCATACGGCCAAATACGCCCATTGCTGCCAGCGTAAGCATAAAAAACAGTAGCGCAAAGGGCGAGAGTGCTATAATCCACATAGCACGGATGACGTTCTTCTCCTTCTTGAATATCTCTTTAATCTTCATTTTTCAGATAATGATAGTGTTCCAAAATGCAAAGGTATAAATTTTTCGCATATATGGATACCATATATGCCTAAAAGTCCGACCTATAATTTGCAAGGTCAACAAGGCTTACGCCTCTCAACCACACTCAACTAACGAAAAACCGTAAAAAAGATTGTCTAAAATGGCAATGCTACGCCTGCCGAATAGTACATTCCACCCTCACTCGGACGATATACCGAGAGTGTAAGAGCCATAGTTGCCGAAGCGGGACTGCCCAGCAGATTGACATCCATCGTAAAGTCGCCACCCCACGAATTTATGCGGTGCCAATGGTTATGCACGCGACCATCGACGTGGAACATAGGTCGCTGATACTGTGCTACATCCAAGCCCAAATTCAGGCGCAGACGCTTGAAATATATCAAGCCGCGAATACCTCCGTCGGGATAACAAATCGGGAACTGGTAGTTTATCGACGCAGCCATATAGTTGCGATTTTCGATCTGTGTAGAGTCAAAACCGCGAGGCAGCAGACGGGTTGCATTAAACGTCAGGGCCGAATAGGCATCGCTACTCTGGAAGCCGCCAATCGAGTGCTGATAGGCCAGAGCGATGTTCAGGCTGTTATGTTTTGCAAATCCGGGGGTATAAAGTTTTGCATAAAGAGCCAGCAGGTCGCTAAAGCTGCCATTTGCGGGATTCATAGCATAGGTTGCCGAGGCTGTAAAGCCCCACGGCGGAGCAAAATCACGATGCGCCTGACGCACCATATCCTGATATGCCAGCACAAACGACGTAAGATGCAGACCCTCGGCATAACCGATTGTAGCGACGTTACTTACGCCATCGGCATCGATTTTCAGATTACCCGTATTTGCCACCAGACCATTCGAGTAACTCCAGCCAGCCGAGGCAATCAAATAGCGCGTATGATAGCCGCGCTGGAACATCATAGGGAACTGCACATCCAACCCTACGGAGTAATATCTGCGAATAGAGGCCGGCTCTTCGGGGAACTCAATTTTATGAGTCTGCGGGTTGTAGGTATAGATGGGGTACATATTCTGGCGACCACCATACGAAGCGTTAAGGCTAATCGTCGGGCCGAGGCCATAATAGCGCAGCGTAGAGCGCATAAGGTGTCCGTGTCGCTGGCTATAGCCATAGCTCAAAAATCCCTGCATCGACGAGAGCAGATTCTGCGACATTACGGTAGCACCAAAATTGAAACTTATCGAGCTACTCTCGCTCAACGCAAAAGGATCGTAGAATAGCGGTGCCCAGCTATGTATGTTAAAGAGTGTAAGCCCCTTACGATAGCGTTTCTCCTTACGCGGCACCTTTGATACAATACTGTCGGCAGGTGTGATGCTCACCGAATCGAGGTTAATGACATCCCACTTTCGGCGCGGAGGATTTACCACATTTTTAGGCAAGCGCGAGTACTCCACCTCTCGCCATAGTTTATCGACGCGCTGCTCGGCTGGATGGAAACCCAGCGAGTCGTAGGTCGTCATCAAAATCGACTCCTCGCCCACCGGCGCAACATCGAATGAGCCGTAAGAGGACTCCGTAAGCTGGTATTCACGACCGTTAGCAATATCATAGCAGTGTATCTCGTCGCGGCCCGAAGCAATTGAGCCATAATATAGCTTACCATCCTTTGCACGCAGGTTGCTTATCGTAATATATGCCGGTCGCGTTACGCGCTCGACACAACCCTTATCGTCTATGCTGGCTATCCACATACCCTCATCGCCCGTCACAATGCAGTAGAGGCGTTTGCTCCGATTGTCCCACGCCAGAGAGTGAATCTCCTCGCCAAACGGAAATACAACGGGACTTCCGTCGCCCATCGAGTGCTGCACGGTATAGATGCCGCAGGGGTCGTACTCAACCCACGCCATATTACCATCGTCATCGAATGTAGGATACAGCACATTTCGATAAGCGCCTCGAGCTGCTCCATGCCCTCTTCGAATGAGAGCTTCTTCTTTCTTCTGGCCGTGCTCTGGGTCATGGCTTTTCCTCCCGTCTGTCAGGTTCCTCGGTCCCGCCGATGACCC
>JAGBIR010000240.1 GCA_017934845.1 Alistipes sp.
GTAGAATGTACGAGATACCTGCGCACCACCGAAAGAACGGTTTGCAAGAAGACCGCCATACTCACGAGCAAAAGGAACACCCTGAGCTACGCACTGGTCGATAATGAGGTTAGAAACCTCTGCCAAACGATAAACGTTTGCCTCACGAGCACGGTAGTCACCACCCTTGATAGTATCGTAGAAGAGGCGATAAACCGAGTCGTTATCGTTCTGATATTTCTTTGCTGCATTGATACCACCCTGTGCTGCGATAGAGTGCGCACGACGAGGAGAGTCCTGAATGCAGAATACCTTTACGTTGTAGCCCAACTCACCGAGTGAAGCAGCTGCAGAAGCACCACCCAAACCCGTACCTACGATGATAACGTCGAGCTTGCGCTTATTTGCGGGGCTGACAACTTTGATGGCCGCCTTGTGATTGCTCCATTTCTGAGACAATTCACCAGCAGGAATCTTAGAATCTAACTTTAATGCCATATCTGTTTATTTTAAATTGTTCCAAATATAAAATCTGTTAGTGAGCGTGACCTGCACAGCAAGCATCAGTACAAGAAGCGCAAGAATCAGCACAAGCAGCAGCTGTTGCGCAATCACCGCAAAGGCTGCAAACAAAGAACGCTACTACAACAGCCATAAAGCCTAAAACTACGAGTGTAGAGACGATCTTTGCGATGCACTTCAAACGAGGATACCAGATGTCGTTTGCCCAACCTGCAGTCTGAACCATCGACCACACACCGTGGTTAAGGTGGAACCACAAAGCAGCCAACCATACGATGTAGATAACTACATTGTACCACTTAGAGAATGTGAAAGCGATAAGCGCAGCACCATCGGTAGCGTGAACAAACTCACCAGCTACCATAGAGCCCTCAGCACCCATCAACTCAACGAGCATCATCTTTGACCAGAAGTGTACGAGGTGCACACCCAAACCCAAAACGATGATTACGCCAAGAACCAACATGTTCTTTGACGCCCACTCTACACCCGGCTCGTTAGCTGTAACAGCATAACGCTGCTTACCACGAGCGCGATAGTTGTTGATTGTAAGAATCAACGCAAACACAAAGTGGAGAACCACCAAAGCTGCCAAACCTGCCGTTGCAACCAACGCATACCAGTTGGCACCCAACAGCGAGCAGATTGTGTTGTAAGCCTCGGCACTAAACAATGCAACGAGGTTCATTGACATGTGGAACAGAAGGAAGAGCACAAGGCCACAGCCTGTAATACTCATCACCAACTTCTTTCCAAGAGATGAATTGCATAAAAAACAGCTCATAATCTAAAATTTTTGTTTATTTTTGTTTGTGAAATTGTTGTTCAATATTATTGCAAAGATAATAAATGTTTGCAGAATAACAATAGATAACAAAAGAAAATGAGATTAATTTAGCTTTTTATGGTCATATGATGACGAAAAAAGAGATAAGACAACATATTCGCTCACTTACAGCCGCCAAAAATGCCGACTGCAAAGCCCGTCAGGCCGAGGTCGTGACCCAACGTTTGTGCGAGATTATTACCGAGCGTAAGCCCAAAATCGTAGCCGCATTTATGCCTATGAGTGACGAAATTGCAATCGACATCAAACGTCTGAGCACACTCTGCCGAGTTGTCATTCCGCGCATAACGAGCCACAGCGACGGGCAAGCCGAGATGGAGTTTTTCGACTACAATACAGCCGAAATTGGCTCGGGAGCCTACGGCATCAATGAGCCTCAAGGAGAAGATATTGTGCAGCCCGAACAGATCGACATTATGATTCTTCCGGGCATGGCCTTCACAACTCGCGGCGAGCGATTGGGCCGTGGCAAAGGCTTCTACGACCGCTACACCTCGCGCGAAGGCTTCCGCGCCTACTGCATAGGCGTATGCTTTGCCCACCAGATACTCACAACCCTCCCCACCGAGCCTCACGACCGTCTGATAGACGAGGTAATCTTTGGCGAGGCGTAGGAGTGGCATTTGCAAAAATATTATTACATTTGCGATATGGATAACCGCAGGGACATATTACGCGAGAAGGTTGCGGCATTGCCGCTGGAGCCGGGTGTATATCGTTTTTATGACAAAAACGGTACGGTTATTTATGTCGGCAAGGCAAAGTCGCTGCGTAAGCGCGTGTCGTCGTACTTTCTGCAAAACAAGGAACATTCGCCAAAGGTGCGTGTTTTGGTAAAGCAGATTTGTGACATACAGCATATTGTGGTGAACAGCGAACAAGATGCTCTTCTGCTGGAAAATTCGCTTATCAAGTCGCTCCAGCCGCGCTACAACATCCTACTGAAAGATGACAAAACCTATCCGTGGATAGTCATTCGTCGCGAGAATTTTCCACGCATTGACTCTACGCGCATAGTCAATCATAACGGCTCACAATATTTTGGCCCTTATGGTTCAATATCGATGCAACGTTCTGTGCTGGAGTTTATTAGAGAGGTTATTCCACTACGCACCTGCAAACTCAATCTCGCTCCACAAGCCATCTCGCGTGGCAAATATGGCGTATGTCTGCAATACCATATCGGCAACTGCAAAGGCCCTTGCATCGGGGCGCAGAGCGAGGAGGAGTATGCCGCCCTGATAGATATGGCAAAGGAGGTTTTGAAGGGTGATTTGCGACCCGTAAAACGCTACCTCGAGCAGAATATGCAGCAGGCTGCCGCGGAGTTAAAATTCGAGGCTGCACAACGTTTCAAGCAGCGTCTTGCGGCCCTTGAGAATTACCAGAGCCGATCGGTTATCGTGAGTGCAAAGATTGTCGATTGCGATATATTCTCACTTCTAGAGGATGACGATGTGGCATACTGCAACTTTATACGCCTGCGCCACGGGTCGATCGTTGCCCTGCATACGGTACGCCTCACAACGGGTGTGGACTCCACACGCGAGGAGTTGCTCACTTCGGCCATACAATATATCGTCGAAAACCTCTCGCACGACCTTTCACGCGAGGTTATCGTGCCATTTATGCCCTCGACCACCCTGCTCTTCGACAAGGTTACATTCACCGTTCCGAAGCGTGGCGAAAAGGCTGAATTATTGGAGTTTTCGCTCAAGAGTGCGCGAATTTATCGCGCCGAGCAGATGAAAAATCTCGAGATTAAGAATCCCGAACGCCATACCGAACGACTTATGAACGCTATGCAGCGCGAGTTGCACCTCGATCGTCAGCCACGCCATATTGAGTGTTTTGATAACTCTAACCTTCAGGGCACCAATCCGGTAGCATCGTGCGTCGTATTCCGTAACGGCAAGCCCTCACGCAAGGAGTATCGCCATTTCAACGTCAAAACAGTTGTCGGCCCCGACGATTTTGCTTCAATGCGCGAGATTGTATATCGCCGTTACTCGCGTCTTTTAGAGGAGAAGGCCGAACTGCCCGATCTTATAATTGTAGATGGAGGTAAAGGCCAGCTCTCGAGTGCTTACGAGGTGCTGTGCGCCCTCGGTATCGAGAATCAGGTGCCGATTGTGGGATTGGCAAAGCGTATCGAGGAGGTTTTCTATCCCAACGACCCTATGCCCTACTATTTGAGTCGTACGGGCGAGCCGCTGAAGGTGGTATGTCATATTCGCGACGAGGCTCACCGCTTTGGTATTACGTTCCATCGCCAGAAACGCAGCAAAGCATTTATTTCGAGCGAGTTGGAGCAGATTGAGGGCATCGGTACAAAGAGTCTAAACGCATTGTTACGTCGTTTCAAAACCGTCGCAAAGGTACGCGAAGCATCGCTCACGGAACTTGCCGAGGTTGTTGGCGAAGCGCGCGCCCGCAAGATTATCGACTACTTTAGCGAGAAGTAGATTTTAGGTGAAAAACCGCCATATCGCTATGCGTTCCAATACGGAACGGAGGACCCCAAAGCGACAATCCACTCGACACATAGATATGAGAATGTGACCACTTGCGATAACCGTGGCTCTGCTCGAACATCTTGTCGGTCAGCATACTTACGGGCCACACTTGTCCATGATGGGTATGACCGCTGAACAGCACATCCACGCCCAGCGAATCCACCGCAGCCAACTTATAAGGCTGATGATCCAGCACCATAATCGGCTTAGCAGCATCGCATCGCGCCACTAAATCTTTCAGCAATGCCCTTCGATGGTTAGTCGCATCATCACGCCCCACAATCTGCAAGCCACATGGCAATGTAACTATACTATCGCGCAACAATTTAACGGGCGTGCGTTCTAAAAATCGCTCAACAACCTCAATGCCACTTATATATTCGTGATTTCCCGCCGCCATATACACACCCATCGGGGCCTTAAGCATACTTAACTCCTCGGCCATCTGATGTCGAATGACAGGTACCAGACTATTGTCAATCAGATCTCCGCCAACGACAATCAAATCGGGATTTTCGGCATTGATCATATCGACATATCGTCGCAAAGCACGTTTTCCCGTTCCGTCACCAAGATGCACATCGCTCACCGCGACGATTGTTATATCGCGCTCAAGAGGTTTATCCAGCTCTATTTCAATATGCTCCACTCGCGGATGACGGTAGTTCCAATAGCCATACACCAGCAGACACACCACCGCTGTAGCGGCCAGCAGTACGCCATTTCTAATCGGAAGACCCGCCAAACGCGCAACATCGAGCAACAGCAGCGCAGGTACCATATATAGCGTGAAGACCATCCACACCGAGCCCACTATATATAGCGAACGCATCAGCCAATCGGGCAGACCTACGCCACGCGCAAAGAGTGCAATAACCATAGCCAAAGCCACCAGCCAAAATATTAGCGCAAACAGCACTTTTAACCACGTTGCACAACCAGCCAAAAGTGACAACGCACGCAGAAAGACATAAACATTACCGCCAATATACGCGGCTATAAATATCAGAAACAGCACTCTCATATGCAAACGTTTTATCGTCGCAAATATAACTTTTTTCCGCCAAAGAAAAAGGTCTGTACCACAATTCAGTGATACAGACCTAAAATTATTGTTTCAACGGCGACGATTACTTCAACAACGAAGGTGTTGCACCGTGGTTGAAGTCGTTGGTTGAGTTGTTGGTGTCGATCAACTTACCCGACGCATCACGCTTTCGCACTATGGCCTTGCTACCGCGGTCGGCCAAGGTGTTAGTTGCACCGCAATAGGCATAACCTGCATCGAGTGAAGAGTGGAACGGCAACGTTGTAAAGTCCTCGGGATGGCTCACGTTAACAGCATCGACAACCCACTCGTTGGGGATAAGGTAAGCCTTCTCGATAGCCTCCTCGAACACGCCCAAACCATACTCCGACCAATCCTCATATACGGTACCAATCCACTTATAGTTCTCGACATAAGCCACAGCATCGATATCCTGAGGGATATAGGCAATAGCATAGCTCTTGAAGCCCTGCTGATGCAACGAGGTGACTGTCAGCGAGTAAGTGTACCATATATCGAGGTTTGTAATCTCAGGATTATCGACATCGACATAGTTCTCGTTTGTAGAGTTATCATACCACTCAAAATCGGCCGCCGAGAGGTCCAAAACCTTATCGCCAATCTCGTAACGCTGCGCACCAGCCGCGATGATGATTGACTCGCCGGCAGCAAGAGGATGATCGTCACCATCGCCTGCTATCATAAACACAAAGTCAACGGGCGACTGCTCGGGACGCACGTCGGGATCGTACGAAACCATATCGACATCCATCGACGAATTAATAAACGACTCAACCAAAGCCAAGCGATCGGCATAAACAACATGATCGGTCGTATTGGTAATCTTAACATACTGATCCTGTGCCGTATTGGCAGTCTTACCGGTTGTAGAGTCGATAGTCTTTGCATAATAGATCTCCTCGATAACCAAATCGCCTACCGTAACAGCAACCGTAGCACCGGCCTGCGTGATGACGTAGCTCTTATTGACCGTAGCCGTAGAGATTGAAAACTCTGCCGTACGGGGTTTGATTGAATAGTTCTCGTCAACGGTAACAGTTACTGTAGCCGAACTGCTGCCCTCGGTCTGGCTAAAGCCGTACCACTCTTGACCATCGGTCGAGATAGTCCACTGCTCGTTGCTCTCGATTGAGAAGTTGAATGAGCCGCCGGCCTGCTGAACGGTCGAAATCTGAGAATTCAAATCAGCCGATACATCAGTAAACGGACTCTCCTCGCTGCAGGCTGCAAGCATAAACATCGCAGCTGCAAAAAATAAAACCTTTTTCATCTGTTCTCTATTTAATTAAACATTTGTTAGATTCATTAAAAACGTATTCCCGCCTCGATTTGCGCCACATTGCCCATCAACGAATTGCGCTCATACATCTGCCACGCGCCCGACAGAAACAACGCCAGACGACTGTTCAACGACCTCTGGGCCGAAACCTTCACACCAAGATGCAATCTGTCGGATGCGAAATTGGCACACTGGCTCGACACCATCTCGCGCATAGCCTTCTCGGTATCGGCAGGCATAAATAGCGAGTGGCTCAATCCGACGACATAACCGCCCCCTATCTCGGCATCAATCAACCACTTATCCGACACATAACGCGCACCAATATCGAGCGCACCATCTGCCGTGGCGAACTCCATTCGTCGTTCCGGATAGCGATAGCCGGCATCGACCGACAACAGCTCCACACGCGGACGCAGGAAGAGATAACCCCAATCGCGCACGAACTCCACACCACCCGTTATGGCAGCCTCGGCCGTATGGCACTCATACATCGTAAAGGTAGCAAGCACTATATTCGAGCTCAACGATCCCGTATTGAGCAGATTCTCCTCTCCGCGACGAATCTCATAGCGACCCTCGGCCCCTACGGCCCATCTGATACGACTACCCTCCGAACGGAAAGCAACCGACGCAGAGAGTTCATCGACAATGAGTTTTGTAAGTGGCGTATTATTTATTTGCGGCAGCAAACGCTTTATCGACAACGACTTATACCCCACAACGGCACGCCAACCCTCACTCTGTGTTGGCACTAATTGCAGCGAGATGTTATAACCCACGCCATCGAACTCATAATTGGTATAGTCGGAGCTTGAGCCGGCAAAGCGGTCATAATATGTGCCAAGGCCCGTCATCGGCAGCTGGCTGGTATTGGCGCCCGCCATACTGAAATAGTCCACCGAATGTTCCTGACTATATACCCTCACACCAATGGCTGCGCCAAGATGATACGACGAAAAGTTATATCCGCCCGATAGTTGCGCCTGCAAATCCGACGTAATATTTCGCGGACGCGGATCTACCCGCCTGAATTCATGCATTGCGCGATACGAAGCACCCACACCATAGGCAAAGCGTTCTGCGCGATGGGCATAGCTTCCACCAAACATATATTGCTCGGACGAGAGGTCGCCGCCTATCGAATCGGCACCTATATATGGCCACAAAAGCGAATAATCCGACGAAGAGTTCCAGCGCACGTTGCGTTTTACGCCTCTAAAGTATGATGCCGACGCCTCGACCGTAGAGTGTTCATTAAGATGCATATACGACTCGGCATTGAACCTACCGGCCGACAATCCATCACCCTCGGCCTGCAACATAGCCTCCTGCTCACGACGTAAATCGTAGCCGATAGCCAGCGACGAGAGCGACACCTTGCGACGGTAAGCCGAAGCCGCCACCGACCCATCGTATGCCGCCTCGCCTATCGACGTGAGAGCATCGTCGGCACGCGCCACACGCTCAACAACCGATAGCGAGTCGCGTCTCGGTCGTGACAGGGCGGGCAGAGCCATCACCAAGCAGAGTAGTATTATCGAAATTCTCTTCATCGCAATTATCTTATATAACTCATTTTGAGCCTTATCTCCTGCTCGTCATCCAGCACTTTTATAGCCGTTGCGGGCTGGGTGTGGTCGGCATTTCGAGCCACGCGGATTGTTCCATCGGGGAAATAGAGCGTAACATCGAGCAGCATTGTATAGATACCTTTACGCAGCTGTAGGCTGGCTACATTACCCTTAAATCCGCCGAAAGCATATCGCTCGTGAGTATTGTATTCGGTTATAAACGACGACTCCATCGCTACGGCCGATTCACACTCCTCGCCATTGGGCAACTCCATCACTACACGCACCTGCGAAAAGAGCTCACGATCGTCGTAATCTCGTTCGCACGCGCTGGCAAACAGAGCCATAGCACACAATATGATGAATCGTAACATAATCCTTACAACTTAAAATTCAACTCCATACCAAAATAGGGTCGGCCACTGCGACGCATCGTCACGCCATTAATCTCATAATCGGGATACCAGTTCACAATACGATTTACAAACATCGACACCGAAAACTTATCGTCATACAGCGTCTTTGTCACTTTCAGGTTGATATCCATAGCAAACGGCACACGGTAGTAGCGGAATATCGACTCATTGGCCGTACGCACCATGTGCGCCAGCACACCATCCTCGGCCGAGGCTTCGGTAAAGGTATGGCGATTCAGCTCCTTATCGAAATAATATAGCGGATTGGCACTATAAGGCATCGTGCGGCTACCCGTAAACCACGAACATTCGAACGAGGTAGAGAATATCAATCCCAGATTAGGTATCTGCGTATCGAACATAAAGTTGGTATTCAGCATATCACGTTCGTAGTTCTGTGTTCCCACCTCGTAGCATCCCACATAGGGATACGCCTCGCCATTAATCACTACGCTCGGCGAGTACAACTCCGGCTCGCTATTGCTGTATCGCGTACGGAAATATGCTCCCGTAACGGTCAATTTAGTTCGCAGCGGACGGATTCGCGGTGTCGAGAATACGAACTCAACGCCATCCTTGCGCGTACGACTACCGTTATTCCACACCGAATAGACCATAAGTGTCGTATCCTGCACAAAAGGTGTTGTCTCCAGCGATGGCGGAGCTGTCAGCTCGGAGTGAACGATCGACTGCTCGTCATAATCCTTATAGATGAGCTGTTTAACCTTATCGCCATTGCGGAATCCCGACTTCATATCCTCGTTAAAGTAGGTCAGCGAGAGCGAAAAACCATTCCACATAGCGTCGGCACGCACCTCCCACTTAAAATTTCGCGCTGCCGACAGACCAAAATTAGTAGGATCGATACGGAATACCTTCACATTAATTCGGCGCAAGGCAGGATCCGTAGGCCAATAATTCATCTGCTGGATATCGTAATAGAACGGATCGGGGAAGAGTTGCGACATTGTAGGCAACTTTGTATGCCATCCTGCGCCACCTACCAACGAGATAATCAACGGCTTATCGCCCACATTAGGGCGCGGCAAAGTAACCTTCAGATTAAATCGCGGATCGAGATATGTTCGCCCGTTGAGCGAATATTCGCCACCAAGATTCATAACCGTAGTAGAGCGCACACCTGCCATCAGCACCACATCAAAATCGCCCACCGTAACGCTGCTCATCGCCTCGGCAAATGCCGACAGTTGCTGCTTGGCGGGGATTTCATCGTAGGCTCGAGGACGCAGATTCATCGTAGGCGATATCGGACGCGTCTTATCGAACAGATAACCCTTACCATAATTCTTATCCATTCGCCACTCGGCACCCACCTTAAATGTATTGTCGCTATGAGCCGTACGGAATCCCAACACGGCCATACTCTTTGCAAAGGCGTAGAACGGACGGCTCTCAACACGCAGTGTAGCATCATACCTCGACGGCAGAATCGACACATCGTGTTCGCCCTCGTCAACAGCCGTCGAAAGCGGAGTATCGGCACCCAGCGACACATAACGCCAGCTATCGGCAATGCTGCTCTCCGATGTTACCGATGCCGTAGCCTCCAACGAGCGAAGCACTTGATCCTCACGCGCACGCATACGCCACGACGCGATGAAATTCAAGCGGTTATAGTCGGCTTTATAACTCTCGATAGGGCCGAAATTGCCGTAATCGATATCCTGATCCGACTTTTTGCGGTCGAACGTTCCCGTATAATCAATGCTTCCGTTTACAGCATGGCCATAACCGCCATTCTGCCACTCGTAGCCCACGCGATAGATGGCCGTAGCACGACTATAATTCTGGCGCGTATTGCGTGGATCGTTATGCGAATCGAGCCAATCGGCACCCACATTCATTGTCAGGCGACGATCCTCACTGCCCCACTCAAAGCCTTTACCTATATAAAATAGTTTACTGCTCATATCGGCCTTGAATCGTGCCGCGAGGTCGCGTCCGCCCTGCTTTCGCTCCACACGGATCAATCCACTCGTTAAATCGCCATACTCCACCGATGGTATTCCGCGCACAATCTCCACCGACTCAATATCATCGGTCGATATCGAACGTGTATCGACACCGCGATTCATAAAACCGTAATTATCAGCCGCATTGAGCGACGTAGAGACACGCATCGACTGCATATTGGCATCGGTATTCATAGGCACACCATCCACAACGAACGATGTTCCCAACGCACCGGTAGCATAGTTTGACGATGAGATAGGAGCCGCCTCGCGGATGCGTATCTGTTGTGGTGTAGCCAAATTCGGGTCGATAGATTTTCCACCAGGCAGCAGGGCCATCAAATCAGCAATACTCGAGGGCTGAATATGTCGCATAGCCTCACGGCCAATCGACGATGAGCTGGTCATTCCCTGCGATTCGGATGCGGTAACTACCACCTCATCAATCGCCTCGGGATCGACATCCACCTCAAACGTAAGATTCAGTGTATGATTTTCAATCTCTACCTCGCCGAGCACGATTTCACGGCCCATATACATTACCGTAACCGTATATTTTCCGTTTGGGATTTTATGCCATTTACACACGCCATCGGCTGCCGCCACCGCACCATACTCGCGTCGCGACCGCTGATTCTGCAACACGCAGGCTGCAAATGCCAAAGGTTCGTCGGCAGAGCCATTCTCAAGAGTAATACGCACAACGTCCTCGTCGGTCTGCGCCGACACCGTAGTAGCCATAAAAACAACCAAGAGAGTGGTCAACGTATATAATACCAAGTTTTTCAACATAATTCCCTGCGCTCGAAAGCTATGGTTTTACGATTGCAAAAGTATTCCAAAAAGCACAATCGCACAATACCAAATTATGGGTATTGATGACTTTTTTAATCACTAAATCTTGCTAATATCCCCACTCAATAGGATTCCAGCACTATAAATCGCTATAAAATGGTATGAAATATTTTGGAAAAAATTTTTACCTTTGCAACAGAAAATTACATAAAAATTCAGAATATGAGAAAGATTATTATCGTGGCCACTGCAATTATGTTGGCCTTCACAGCCACCTCTTGTGGCAATCGCAATGCAAAGAACAACTCATCTCAGACCGTAGCCGAGGCTTCAACTGCTATGGAGGTTGACGATCTTTTGGCTACCGCCGAGACTATTATCGATCAGGAGATCGAGGTTGAGGCTATCTGTACACACCTCTGCTCACACGGCGCAACAAAGATGTTCCTTATGGGTAGCGACGACAGCAAGACAATCCGCGTAGAGGCTGCAAAGTTGGGTGCTTTCAACCAGAAGTGCGCAAACAGCATCGTAAAGGTTAAGGGTATCGTGCGCGAGGAGCGTATCGACGAGGCTTACCTCCAGCAGTGGGAGCAGATGGCTGCCGCAGGTGGTGACGAGCACGGCGATGGCGAGTCAGGTTGCGACACCGAGAAGGCTGCTCGTGGCGAGACTGGTAACACCGTTGCCGAGCGTATTGCCGATTTCCGTACAAAGATTGCTGCTCGCAACGAGGCCGAGGGCAAGGCTTACCTTTCATTCTACTTCATCGAGGCATTGAGCTATGAAATTATCGAAGGATAAGCTACGTCGCTGGAGTCGCTCGATTCATCGCGAATTATCATTCTTCTTATCGGGTATGGTGTTGATTTACGCCATATCCGGTTTGTTTATGAATCATCGTGATACGATCAACCCCCACTACTCGGTAACGCGTATCGAAAAGAGATTGAGCGACCTGCCTTCAAAGGAGGAGTTCTCGCGCGAGAAGGTCGAGCAGGTTATGGAGACAATGGGCGTCAGCGAGCGTTATACAAAGCACTACTTTCCCGAGGCCGACCAGATGAAGGTCTTTTTGAAGGGCGGCTCGTCGCTAATTGTTGATCTTTCGAGCGGAGAGGCCGTTTATGAGTCGTTGCGTCGTCGTCCGCTGCTCAGTACGATGACTAATCTGCACTACAACCCCGGTCGCTGGTGGACTTGGTTTGCCGATGTTTTTGCTATCGGACTTATCATCATTACCATCACCGGCATACTGATGCTCAAGGGTAAGCGCGGCTTGTGGGGACGAGGAGGCATTGAGTTCGTGGCGGGTATTCTGCTACCAATTCTGCTTCTGCTGCTCAGTTAGGTATTCACACTACACACATATATTATTTATGGAGAACGTAATCGAATGTCGCAACCTGACCCACTACTACGGTCAGCGACTGATTTACAAAGATTTGAATTTCAACGTACCCAAAGGCCGCATCTTGGGCCTGCTGGGTAAAAATGGTACGGGCAAGACCACGACGATTAATATATTGAGCGGATTCCTGCAACCCCGCTCGGGCGAATGTCGCATCCTTGGCGAGAAGATCGGTGAGATGAATCCCGAAACACGCCGCCGCATCGGTCTGTTGATTGAGGGCCATGTGCAATATCAATTTATGACCATCGAGCAGATCGAGCGTTTCTATTCGGCATTCTATCCCGGCTGGAAACGCGAGGCATACTACGAGTTGATGAGCCGCCTGAAGGTTGCTCCGCGCCAGCGCATCAATCGTATGTCGTGCGGTCAGCGTTCGCAGGTCGCTTTGGGTCTTATCTTGGCACAGGATCCCGAGGTTTTGGTACTCGACGACTTCTCATTGGGTCTCGATCCGGGCTATCGTCGATTGTTTGTCGATTACCTGCGCGAATATGCCAAGGCCGAGAATAAGACAGTTTTCCTCACCTCACACATCATTCAGGATATGGAGCGTTTGGTAGATGATTGTATCATAATGGATTACGGCCGCATTTTGGTACAGATGCCCGTCGATGAACTGCTTGGCAATATACGTCGTTATACGGCAACGGCCGAGAACGGCTACACCCCCACACAGGCAGAGGGTCTGTACAATCCATCGATGATTCGCAACATGCTCGAAGTTTTCTCTATGCGACCAGAAAGCGAGGTTATCGAGATGCTGAAGGCCGAGGGATTGAAGGATGTGAAAGCCGAGAAGATCGGCCTTGAGGATGCATTTATTGGTTTAACTGGAAAATATTAGAATTATGATACGAGCCATATTTTATAAAGAGTGGATCAAAATCGGCTGGTATTGGCTACTCGCTCTTATCGCTTCGACCGGTTTTGCTGGCTTCGCAATGCTGCGCTTGGGACGAGCATGCTCACTCAAAGGTGCAGCCCATATCTGGCAGGTGATGATCGAGCGCGACGCCATCTTTATCGATCTTTTGCAATACGTACCGCTAATTATCGGCTTGGGCCTTGCCATAGTGCAGTTTGTTCCCGAGTTGCAGCGTAAATCGTTCAAACTTACGCTCCATCTGCCCATTCGAGCAACAACAGCCGTAGGTACTATGTTGCTGTTTGGTGCAACTATGCTTATCGTAAGTTTTATCCCCGCCATAGTAATTATGTATTGCTACCTGCAGAGCTTCTTGGCACCCGAGTTGTGGCAGCACGTTCTCTTCACATCGGCACCGTGGTATGCCGCAGGCCTTGCAGCATACTTCCTTACAGCGTGGATTGCACTCGAGCCTACGTGGGCACGCCGCGTAATTAATGGCGTAATAGCACTCCTGATCATCAAGGTCTATTTCCAGCAGGCAAAGCCCGAGGCTTACAATGGTTTTATGCCGTTGCTCTCTATCGTAACACTGCTGCTGTCGATGCTTTCGATGATTTCGCTCACACGCTTCCGCGATGGACGCCAAGATTAACCTTTCGATAAAATTCAAAACTGATTACTAATATGTTACGCATAAGTAAAATAATTTTTTGGTCATTAGTTATCGTTCTGCTGTTGTGGCAGTTGCCTTGGCTCTACAACTTCTTTATGTCGAAGCCGACCAACTCGCCATTTACATTGTATAGCTCTGTCGTGGGTGAGTTTACAATGCTCGACGTCGAGGAGCAGGAGATCGTATATTACGACCGCGCAGGCCGTCACTATACCGAGGCCGAGTTCGATAGTATTCTGCCTATGTTCTACTATCGTCAGCTGGTTACCGATGGCCGCTTCCCCGAGACTATTTGTGGACGTGCCGTTACACCACGCGACATCCAGAACACAAATTTCCACGTTCGTTTCAACCCCTCTGATATCAATAAGCCGCAGATTGGCCTCTACCCCTTGATGGAGTCTATGTCGGGCCGTGTCGATTTGGAGATGCCCGACGATGTATTCCGCATCACCGAGCAGGGCATTGAGTTTATCGATATGCAGACCAACACAATCAACCTCGAGAAGAGCGCGCGCTTTACCGAGATGATGCAGCGCAAGGGTTTCCGCTTTCCGGCCATTCGTCTGTCGGGAAACCCCACCGACCGCAAGGAGTACGACGAGGGTTACGTCATTCTGGATGCAGACAGCAAGCTTTTCCATCTCAAGATGATCAAAGGTCGCCCCTATTGCCGCGCCATTGAACTTCCTGAGGGGATGACCCCCAAGCACGTATTTATTACCGAGTTTACGGCTCGTAATATGCTCTGCTTCATTGCCGATACAGAGAATGGTTGGTGGGTTGTAAAACGCCCCTCATACGAGGTTGTAAAGACCGGTATTCCAGCCTATAACCCCGAGGCCGAGTCGATGATTATTATGGGTAATATGTTCGATTGGACGGTAGGTATCTCCGATAGCGATTCCGATCGTTACTACGCACTCGATGCCGATAGTTTCGCGCTCATCGACACGCTGATCTACCCCACTCCCGACAAGTCGATTCCGGGACTTACATTCACTCATTACACCGACGAGTTTGTTCGTCCTCGATTCAAATAGGAGGTAGAATCATATAAACAGAAGCCTTTCTCTCAGCGGGAAAGGCTTTTTTTGTTGTAAGTTAATAAGCGTTGATGCATATATACGCACTGCTGCCCATTCCATTTGGAACAAAAAAACTTCGCCCCTAATATAGAGCGAAGCCTCGCAAGTGACAGAGGGGCTCAGAAAACAAAAAAGGTTGATCTTTCGATCAACCTATGGTGCCCAGGACAAGACTCGAACTTGCAC
>JAGBIR010000241.1 GCA_017934845.1 Alistipes sp.
AAATTCTGGCTCGAGGAGGGCTATTTGGCAGATTATGTGAACGATTACGAGGTTAACGATTTCCGCCGCTCTAATATGATTGTTGCCTGCGCGTTGGATTATAAGATGTTGGACGATGCTCAGATTATGGATGTCTTGAGCGTTGTACGTCAGCATCTTGTGACTCCCCGTGGTTTGCGATCATTGTCGCCTCGCAATCCCTATTATCAGCCCTCTTACGGTGACGACCAGCGTTCGCAGGATCTGGCAAGTCGCAACGGTTCGATTTGGGTTTGGCCTTTGATGCTTTACGTCAAGAGCTGTTTCGCTATCGCAGGCGAGCGTTTCTTGGCCGAGGCTGAGGATATTTTGAATAATTTCGATGAGGAGATTCAGACCTCTTGTATCGGATCTATAAGCGAGTGCTTCGAGGGTGATCCCCCGTTCCACGCTCGCGGATGTCTCTCACAGGCTACAAGTGTGGGAGGATTGCTCCATATCAAGATGCAGATTGAGGAGTGGAGTAAGGCAAAGAAGCCTGCAAAGACAACAAAGGCTTCGAAGAGTGTAGCCAAGAAAGTCAAGGGTGCAGATGCAGCCGTAAGTGCCGAGGCTGTTGAGGCTTCCAAGACAAAGAAGTCGGCAAAGAAGTCGGCAGAGGGCGCGGCAGATGCTGCCGAGCAGCCCAAGAAGAAATGTGTACGCAAGAAGAAATAGGAAGAAAGAAAACAATAAAAAGATTATAGGATGAGAGTATTAATGTTTGGCTGGGAGTTTCCCCCTCATATTGCCGGTGGTTTGGGTACAGCTTGTTATGGTATGACCCGCGGCTTGGCACGCAACGATGTTGAGGTCATTTTTGTAATGCCAAAAGCATCGGGCGATGAGGACGAGCGTTTCGTAAAGGTTGTCAATGCAAGTGATGTCGAGGCACGCTATTGTGATTCTACGATTGAGGGTGCTGATGATATTATGCGTAAGATTTCGTTTATTCATATCGACTCAAATATGGTTCCCTATATCTCTCCCGAGGAGTGGAACACATATCGTGAGGAGTATGAGCGTACGGGACGTAAATTCTGGGAGCGTGAAGGCGATAGCTGGACACAGCGTTACACGTTTTCTGGTAAGTATGGTGCCAACCTTATGGAGGAGGTTGCACGTTATGCTGTCGTAGCTGCCGAGGTGGCACGACAGTTGGAGGGACAGTTCGATGTTATCCACGCTCACGACTGGTTGACATACTTCGCAGGTATCGCAGCAAAGCGTGTATCGGGCAAGCCGCTGGTAGTGCATATGCACGCTACGTCGTTTGACCGTTCGTCGGGAGATAATATCGATACTCGTGTATATGATATCGAGCGTGCCGGTATGGCTGCTGCCGACCGCGTTATCGCCGTATCAAACTTGACACGTAACATTGTAATCGAGAAGTATGGCATCGATGCCGCAAAGGTTGTAACGGTGCATAACGCAGTTCGCTTTGCCGAGAAGGAGAGCGAGGTGCCCGAGCGCGGTGTGGAGGATAAGATTGTAACTTTCCTCGGCCGTATCACCTATCAGAAGGGTCCCGACTACTTCGTTGAGGCTGCTGCAAAGGTGTTGAAGCGTGTGCCTAACGTACGTTTCGTTATGGCTGGTTCGGGTGATATGATGAACCACGTCATTCGCCGTGTGGCTCGCTTGGGTATTGCCGATCGTTTCCACTTTACAGGTTTCTTGAAGGGTGACGATGTGCATAAGATGTTCCAGCTCTCGGATGTATATATTATGCCATCGGTATCGGAGCCGTTTGGTATCTCACCTTTGGAGGCTATGCGTTCAAACGTACCCGTAATCATCTCAAAGCAGAGTGGTGTTGCCGAGGTTTTGGACTACGCAGTAAAGGTTGACTACTGGGATGTAGATGCTATGGCAGATGCTATTTACGGTTTTGTGAAGTATCCCGCCTTGTCGAAGATGTTCGCCGAGAAGGGCTTGGAGGAGGTTATTGGTCTTAAGTGGAACAATGCCGCTGAAAAGGTTAAGGCCGTATATGAAGATGCGATAAATGAGTGCAAATAATAAAACTAACAGATATGAAAACAGTTAATTTATATTTTCAGGTACACCAGCCTTGGCGTTTGAAGGTTTATCGATTCTTCAACATCGGTAAAGATCATAACTACCTGGATGATTTCACAAACCGTGCTATTATGCAGAAGGTTGCACGCCAGTGCTACCTGCCAATGAATGCTCTTTTGTTGAACCTTATCAAGGAGCACAAGGGTGCTTTCAAGTGCTCATTCTCAATCACAGGTACTGCCGTTGAGCAGTTCCGTATCTATGCTCCCGAGGTGTTGGATTCATTCCGCGCTTTGGCAGAGACAGGATGTGTAGAGTTCCTTGCTGAGACTTACTCT
>JAGBIR010000242.1 GCA_017934845.1 Alistipes sp.
AATTTATCTATTTCTTTTCTCTGCTCAATTTTCTCGTGACGAACACCACGCTCCTAAAAAGCACTGCCACAAGGTATGGTTACCCTACGAAAGAAGGGGACTCACTTGTCCCCTTCCTCTGTTCTCTCTTTATTCACGGTGCAAATATAGTAAATATTTACTATATTGCAAAGTTTTACGTAGAAAATATGCACATTTTTTTGCTATCCAAAGCGAATAGCACCATATATCGACTTCAGATACTTTTTCTCATTCGTTTTACCCTTATCGGTCATCTTTACCGAGAAACCCAAAATCACATCATCTTTTTTCAGAACAACATTTGTCTGGTTAGTATATTTTTCGAGAAAGGTTTTGCCATCGTAATCGAAGTATGCAACATAACCCTTGTCGATGTTTAGACGACGACACTCCTTGCGAGAGAGGTGTTCCACATCGGTTGCATTCTTAAGACATTGAGCATAGAGCAACTCAACCGCCTCCGAAGATTGCTCTTCCGGTGGCGTCAATCGACGACCGCCATAGGCAACAATCTTTTCGCCCCTAACATCGAAAATCCGCAAATGATCAATCGCCTGAATCGGACTGAACATCAACTCCACCTCGCCATCCTCGGAATGGAGTCGGCAGGCATAAAACGCTCCACGCGAATAGCCGCTATCCCACTTCTTGAAACCTGCGGGCGCAGCAAGCATTATGCCATTCTCGGCGGCATCTGTAGCCAAATCATCGAAATAGCCCCACGGGGTGCGGACCATCACATCTTTATACTTATCCTCGAGTTCGAGCTGTATATCGCCCAAATCCATATCGCCCTCGACAACGATTTTCTGCTGCCAAGTTTTATGGCTCAGGAAATCAATTTTCAAATCATATTCGCCCTGCTCGAGTTGCAGAGCAAATGTTCCATCCTCACCACTTTTCCCACTCTGGCAGGCTTCATCACCCGTTGTAGCGACTACCGTCGCACCCACAACCGGGAATCCCCCAATCAAAACACGCCCCGTCACGCGACTCTGCGCAACGACGCTTACAGCCATAAGCAGCATAAACGATAATAAAAGTAATCTTTTCATAAGAATAATGTATTAGTAATTAGTGTTTTGCAAATATAATATTTTCTTGAAATAAAACAAAAAAACCACCTCCAAAAAAAATGGAAGTGGTTTGTAATATATAAATCTTTTACCCTACTCTGCCGATGCGGCGCGCTTAACGTAAGGTTTGATAACGCCACGCTTTGACGAGCGCACGAAGTCAATCAGATAGTCACGCTCCTTCGACTGCGGAATCTCGGCCTCGGCCTTATCGCAAGCGTTCAGGTAGTTCATATCGCTCTGGAACAAGATACGGCACACATCGTGGATAGCCATAATCTGCTCGTGCGTAAAGCCACGACGCGACAAACCAATCTTATTAATACCGGCATAGTGACCCTCCATCGAGAGTGTGATGTAGGGAGGAACATCCTTCGTAACGCCCGACATACCCTGAATCATAGCGTGGTCGCCGATATGAGTCCACTGGTGAACAGCCGAGTGGCCACCAATAACGACCCAATCACCAACATGTACCTCACCTGCCAACGATACGCCATTTACGATAACACAGTTGCTACCCACAACGCAGTCGTGCCCCACATGAGCATACGCCATAATAAGGTTATTCGAGCCGATAATGGTAGTACCCGTTGAAGCCGTACCGCGCGAAATGGTAACACACTCGCGAATATCGCAGTTATCGCCAATAACGGCAGTAGTAACCTCGCCCGCAAACTTCAAGTCCTGTGGAGTACACGCAATTGATGCAAACGAATGAATCTTACAATTCTTGCCGATGCGCGCACCGTCGTGGATAACAGCCGAAGGGCCAATCCAACAGCCATCGCCAATCTCAACATCGCCGGCGATATATGCAAAAGGCTCTACCGTAACATTTTCGCCAATCTTGGCGTTAGGATGGATATATGCTTGATTGCTAATCATAATATGTTAGTTGTTAGTTTTATTTCTAATAATCTGGGCCATAAGTACCGCCTCGCAAGCCAACTGACCGCCCACAAATACCTTACCCGCCATAGAGGCTATACCGCGACGCATAGGCTCAAGCAGATGAACCTCCATCTGGAGTGTATCACCGGGGACAACCTTGCGCTTGAAACGCACATTGTCAATCTTAAGGAAGTAGGTAGAATACTCCTCGGGGTGCTCAACGCCATTCAACACGAAAAGGCCTCCCGCCTGCGCCATTGCCTCCACCAACAACACGCCCGGCATAACCGGCTCGGTTGGGAAGTGGCCCGTAAACTGCGGCTCGTTAAGCGTAATATTTTTAATCGCGCCAATGCTCTGCTCGTCGATATGGAACACCTTATCAACCAGCAAGAAAGGATAGCGATGCGGCAGCAAAGACATAATCTTGTTGATATCCATCAACGCGGGCTTTGCGGGGTTGTATTTGAATGCAGGCTTCTCGCCATCACGACGAATCTGCATAAGCAGCTGCTTCATAAACTCGGTATTGGCGAAGTGGCCCGGACGTGAAGCCCAAACGCGGCCCTTGATACGCATACCAAGAAGTGCAAAATCGCCAAGCAGGTCGAGCAACTTATGGCGCGCCAACTCATTCGATGCACGCAACTGAAGGTTATTGAGGTAACCACCCGTAACGCGGATATCATCCTTATTGAAAATCTTCTTCAAGTGGTCGAGCTGCTCCTCCGACACGGGATTTTCCACAACGACAATAGCATTGTCCAAATCACCACCCTTGATAAGATTCATCTTCAAAAGCGGCTCCAGCTCATGCAGGAACACAAATGTTCGGCAGGGTGCAATATGCTCGGCATACTCGCTAAACATATCGAGCGTAGCATACTGATTACCAATAACCTTTGAGTTATAATCAACATGCACCGATACGGTAAACTCATCGTCGGGATAGATAATGATTGCTACACCCTTATCGGGAATTGTATATACCTGACGCTCGGTAACCTCATAATATTTACGCTCTGCCTTCTGCTCTACAAGACCCACCTCCGAAATCTTCTGCACATACTCGCGAGCCGAGCCATCCATAATGGGAGTTTCGGGGCCATCGATATCTATCAAGGCATTATCCACACCCATTGTCCAAAGAGCCGAGACGATATGCTCGATAGTGCTGACCTTGGCAGCACCCTTCTCGATAGTCGTACCGCGCGAAGTGTCGGTCACATACTCACACAGAGCCGGCACCGAAGGCTGGCCCTCCAAATCTACACGACGGAAAACCAATCCGTGACCATCGGCAGCGGGATTGACCGTCATATTAACGTTTACACCTGTGTGTAAACCTTTGCCGGAGAAGGAAATTACACCGGCAAGTGTTTGTTGTTTAGTCTGCATATATATTTATTTTTCTTATTTTACGGTTTATTAATTGCTTCATTTTGTTAAAATCGTACAAATATATGAAATATTTCATAAAAAACCGCTACTTTTGCAAGAGATTATGAGTATTGAAGCACACAATATGGCAACTAAAGAGCCAAATAAGCCAATCACCGATAGCGGTGATAAGAAAACAGAGCAGCGTCCTCGTCCAAAACGTCGTCGCTCGATGGGTCTGCCCTTCGAGCCTAAGAGGCAGGATGCAGGCGAATGGGCATACGATCATCGCATTGGATTGAGCATGATGATTGTGGCTTACCTATTGTTGGGCATACTATTCTTCTCGTCAAAGATTGTCATAGGTTCGAAGCCTCACATGCAGGGCGTATATGTCGATTTGCAGACTCTGGCAGAGCTGGAGGCCGAGAAGGAGCGTTTGGAGCGCGAGATAGAGTTAAAGCGTCAGGCAGAGATCGACTGGTCGGAGGTGCGCAACCTGCAATCGAACGATGCTATGCTAAACGAGAATCTCAAGGACGACCGCGGTACACAGACCTCGGAGCTTAATCAGGCAGCAGAGGATGTAGCTGCGCGTATGGCAGCCAACCGTGCGGCTTACGAGTCGGGACTTAAGGAGGCGCAGGCTATACTCGATGCCGAACGCGACAAGGGCGACAAGGGTGACAGCAAGAAAAAGGAGGATTCAAAATATAAGGGAGGTGTTACGGTGCGTTTTGAGTTTAAGAATCCCACGCGTACGAAGGTCGATTTGATCATCCCAGCCTACTGTTGCGATACGGGCGGTCAGGTCAAGGTATCGGTTACGCTCGACCGCGGAGGTAATGTCATCGCAGCACGTGTTATTTCGGGTGGCGATGAGATGATGCGTTCGGAGGCGTTGAAGGCGGCTCGCGCTTCGCGTTTTAATATTGACAATTCGGCTCCCGAG
>JAGBIR010000022.1 GCA_017934845.1 Alistipes sp.
GGAGTTGATCGAGAGTGAATTGTTTGGCCACGAGCGCGGAGCTTTTACCTCGGCAATCAAGCAGCGGAAGGGTAAATTCGAGCAGGCCAATGGTGGTACGCTCTTTATGGATGAGATTGGCGATATGTCGCTCTCGGCACAGGCGAAGGTGTTGCGAGCTTTGCAGGAGAATAAAATCAGCCGTGTAGGTAGTGATAAGGATGTTGCAGTCGATGTGCGTGTTGTAGCTGCAACCAACAAGGATATTCGCGCGGAGATAGAGCGTGGAAATTTTCGTGAGGATTTGTATCATCGCTTGAGCGTTATCCTCATAAAAGTGCCACCACTGCGTGAGCGCGCCGAAGATATTGCCGAACTTGTGGGCTACTTTATTGCGAAAATAGCAACCGAACATAATATCGCGCAAAAGCGGGTCGATACCGATGCTATGGATGCTCTAATGGCTATGCCGTGGAGTGGCAATATCCGCGAGTTGCGCAATGTTGTCGAGCGGCTGATGATACTTAGTGGCGAGAGGATTACTCTCGATGATGTGAGGTTATATTGCTAACTATGAGGCTAAATTCGCTCGATTGCAGCCAAAAGTTCGTTGGTATTATCTACCATCTGCTCGGCTTTAGCCTCGATTAGCTCCTCGCGAGAGCGGAAACCCCACGTCACACCAATGGAGTGTATGCCGGCATTGTGGGCGGTCAGCATATCGACGGCTGAATCACCAACCATTATACACTGCTCGCGTGGCATAGCGGCCTGCTCAAGAATTATATCGATAAGCGCGGTGTCGGGCTTTAAGGGTACGCCTTCGCGATTGCCGCATACATCAACAAAATCTATTGTGGGGAAGAATTTTCGAATCAATTTTTCGGTACCTGCTTGAAATTTATTCGATGCAACGGCCAATTTGTAGCCGCGTTGTTGCAGCTCGTCAATGAGAGCAGTAATGCCATCGTAGGGCGTGGTATGCTCGTCGATATGGTCGATATAGTAGGCGAGGAAATCGGCACGCGCAGCCTTAACGTAGTTCTCTGTGCGCAACTCCTCGGGCAATGCGCGTTCGACGAGTCGTAGGATACCATTACCAACGAACGAGCAATACTCCTCGAATGAGTGGGTAGGTAAATTACGCAGACGAAGCATATAATCACACGCAACAGCCAAATCGCCAATGGTGTTTAACAGCGTGCCATCCAAATCAAATATTACGAGTCTATTTTTCATTATCCGTAGTCTCCTTCTTTTTATAAATCTTATATCCAATGGCCGCCATAAATATCGACATAAGCGGGCTGACAATGTTGAATATGCAGTAGGGCAGGTAGGTGAGTGTCGCAACGCCCAAAACGGTAGATTGTGTCATACCACACGAATTCCACGGAATAAGTACCGAAGTAACCGTAGCCGAGTCCTCGACACTACGCGACATAAGTCTGCGCTCCAAACCTCGCTTGTCGTACAAGCCTCCAAAGAGGTTCGAGGTAAGGATAATCGATATATATTGGTCGCCGGTGGTGATGTTAAAGAAGATTCCCGAGCAAACCGTCGAAGTGACGATGCTTACCGTACGATGAGCAATTCGAAGGAAGAGCTGCGAGATAGCTACCAACATTCCGCTACCCCACATAACGCCTCCGAAGCACATTGCGCAGATAATAAGCCAGATTGTATTCATCATACCACCCATACCCCCCGTTGCAACCAAGTCATTCAGTAGTGTGTTGCCGGTCTCAACGGCAGTGTCGGTTGTGGTAGCCGTTACAATCGCTTTGAACGATGTGAGGAACGACAAAGAGTCGGTGCCGGCAATTTGCATCAGAATGTCGGGCTGGGCAACAGCCATAGCTATGGCGGCCATCAAAACCGACGTAAAGAGTGTTACGATGGCGGGCAAGCGGCGGCTGATAAGCACTCCTGTGAGCACAGGAACAATAAGCAGCCACGGTGAAATGTTGTATGTGTGCTGCAATGCAGCCTCGATTTGCATCGTGTCAACCATAGATGCAGGTGTCGCAGAAAGTCCCGCGATGGTAAATACTATGATTGCTATTACGAGCGAAGGCGTGGTGGTGATAAGCATATATTTAATATGGCTGAACAGAGGCACCTCCGAGGTCGATGATGCCAAGACTGTCGTGTCGCTCATCAGCGATACCTTATCGCCAAAATATGCTCCCGAAATAATCGCTCCTGCAATCCATCCGTCGTCGAAGCCTAACGCTCGACCGATACCCATAAGGGCAACGCCTATGGTCGCGATAGTTGTCCAAGATGAGCCGGTAAGGAGCGAAATTACGGCGCAGATTATGCAGGTTGCAGGCAGGAAGATGGCGGGGTGCATAATCTTCAGTCCGTAGTAAATCAGCGTGGGGATAATACCGCTTGCCATCCAGGTACCGGCAATAGCTCCAATAAGTAGCAGAATGAGCAGGGCGGGGGTTGCGCTGCGCATATTTGTGACGATAGCATCCTCCAGAGTCTGCCATTTGCATCTATAACCGATGATGGCTATGGCCGAACATACGGCCGATGCCGCCATAAGAGAAAGCTGACTACCGCCTGCGATGGCATCTCCGCCAAAAATCTTGATAGTGAGGGCCAAAAGTATTATCAGCACCACCAACGGTATGAATGATACGACCAGCGATGGCTGTTTATGTGAGTTTGTCTTTGTCATATAACCTTATGCAAAAATATTTCGGGCGACAAAGATACTCAATTAATAGAAAATAGCAACATCTACCATAATACTTTATGGTAATTGCCTGCGGCCGGCCTTTTATCCGACAACTACCGTTACGAGGTCCTCGGGCGAGAGGTATTGCTGTGCGAGGCGTAACAGATCGTTGGGGGAGGTTTGGCGAATGCGCTCCAGATTGTATTGGATATGCTGATTGTCGAAGCCGCAAAGAATATTCTCGGTTGTAACATCGGCAATGCCGAACGGCCCGTCGAGTATGCGCATCATCTCTCCCGCCATAATATTCTTTACAAGCGAAAGCTCCTCTTCCGGGACAGGCTCTCGGCGCAGACGCTCTATCTCGGTTGCAATCTCCTCCAATGCCTGCTCCTTTACCTCGCAGCCCACCTGCGTAGCTATGGCGAGGTATCCGGCGTGCTGGAAGTTGACCATAGCCGAGTAAACGCCATAGGTAAAGCCGTTGCGCTCGCGCAGATTCTGCATCAGTCTTGAACCGAAATAACCGCCCAAAACGGTTGACAGCACCTGCATAGGAATGAAATCATCGTGAGTGCGGCTGAATAGCATCCGCCCCATTCGTATCGAACTCTGCACAGCTCCGTCGTGGGGTAGGTGCATAGTGTGAGTGGTGTTGAAGGCGGGCATAACGATGGCCGACTGCTCGGTAGATTGTTGCAGCTTGCTTGTGATTTCATTTATGCGTCGCAGCACTTCGTCGATCAGATTACCGCTGCAAACTACAATGCAACGCTCGGCCGTATAGCGACGTTTATAATGTTCTAAAAGTATGTCGCGCGAGAGGTTGTCGTAACACTTTTCGTCGTATGATATGCCGTAGGGGTGATCATCGCCAAACATCGCGCGTGCGAAGTACTCTCGTGCGCGAGTCTCCACCTTGCGGCGTTCGATGGTGAGCTGCTGGCGGCGTTTTGCGCAATATGTCGATACCTCTTGCTCGGGGAAGGTGGGGCGGAGGATAACCTCCTCGATTACCTCGGCTGTCTGCGTAAAGAACTTCGAGAGCGAGCAGAATGTAACGTAGGCGTAGTCGCGGTCGATGTTGATATCGAAATATGAGCCATAGTAATCCAGCTGCTCGGCAATCTGTTGGGCGGTAAATTTCGCGCTACCTTCGGCTAACATATTTGCCGTTGCCGAGGCTGCGAAGGGGTGCGATTGCGTTGTCGAGCCTGCGTGAAACACGAACGACAGACGTACTACCTCGTATTCGGGGCAGTGGATTGCATATATGGGTGTCCCGTTATCGGCTGTGAGGGCCGTAGTCGGGGGAACGCTTATTGTTGACGGGATGGTTATCTCGGGCTGTTTCATTGCTGTGATTTTGCGCGGTAAATAAGTGTTGATGAGTTTTGTGGTGTGAATACGCGACGTGAAAAGTCGGCAACATCATCGCTGCCGAGCGAACGATAAATCTCGACCTCGCGATTGATAAGGCCCAAATCGCCAATCATCTCGTAATAGCCCAGATTCATTGCCTTGTTCATAACATTCAGTTCGCCAAACAGAGTGTTTGCCTCGAATTTGTTTTTAACCTTTTCGAGTTCGTAGTCGGTAATATTCCCCTCCTGCAAATCTCGAATCTCCTCCCAGAAGGCTGCTTCGGCCTCGGCCTCGGTAGCCGATGGTAGAAGCTGACCCGTGAAGCAGAATGTGCCGCAATCGACATCGCCCGATATGTAGGCATTTACCGACGCGAACAGCCGCTTACGCTTGATAAGTCGCTCGTAAAGGCGTGCCGAGTCACCTCCGGCAAGCAAATCGGAGGTCATGTCGCCCAAAAAGAAGTCGCGCGAGAGACGGTCGCCCATATGGAAGACTATGATAATCATCGTCGCGGGAACGTCGCGCTCAACCTCCAATCGTCGTGCACTCTGTTGTTGTGGCTCCTGCGGGATGGTAAGTGCGGGCATTGGTTTGTCCTCCAACCCACCAAACCACTTTTCTGCCAACTCAAATACTCGCTCTTGCGGAATGTCGGCCGAAACCGATAAAATGGCGTTTGAAGGTTGATAGAAGCGGTCGTAAAAGGCGCGAATCTCTTCTGTCGAAGCGTTGGCAATATGGTCGGGCGATAAGCCGATTGTTGCCCATCGGTAGGGGTGGGTGGTATAGACCATATTTCGCAACAGCATATTTATATCGCCATACGGCTGATTTAAGTAACGCTGGCGGAACTCCTCGATAACAACTCGCTTCTCGATGGCGATGGCCTCCTCCGAGAGGTTCAGACCCTGCATACGGTCGCTCTCCAGCCAAAGTGCTGTGTCGATATTATCGACGGGCAATGTTATATAAAAATCGGTATAATCATTGTTGGTAAAAGCATTGTTCTCACCGCAGGCCATCTGTACGGGCGTGTCGAAGTCGGGTACGGCGTGCGTGCCACGAAACATAAGATGCTCGAATAGATGAGCCAGGCCTGTTCGCTCGGGATTCTCGTTACGGGCTCCAACGCGGTAGAGAATGTTTACGGCAGCAAGGCGCGATGTGTGGTCGCGGTTGGCTATAACGGTGAGTCCGTTGCGGAGTGTATGTTTAGAGTATGTTATCATAAATTGCACTCATAGTATTGGATGCAAAAATAAATAAATTTTCCGAATTACAGAGTCATTTGATATGACTATACATTACTCGCGCCACTTTGATGTGCTAATTTTAATTGGCTTTTGCTGCTAATTTTTAAGTGATTTTTAGTGTGAAATTATTAACACAAAAAAAAATCGCAAATTATTAAGATTTCTTAATATAAATGTGTAACTTTGCGCGAATTTAGACTTTGTGAAACGCGTTATAAGCGTTGTCGTTTGTAGCTTGCCTGCGGGAGTATCTTGTTGATATATGGCGAGTTGCGAATTTTAGGTTAGAGGAAAATTAGTGTAAAAATATAAAAAGGTTTAGTTATGTCAGAGAAGAAATTTATTACTTGTGATGGTAATTATGCCGCAGCTCATATCGCCTACAAATTTTCGGAGGTGGCTGCGATTTACCCC
>JAGBIR010000002.1 GCA_017934845.1 Alistipes sp.
ACGGGTGACCGTCCTACCGGAAAACTCCATTTGGGCCATTTTGTTGGCTCGTTGCGTCAGCGTGTGGAGTTGCAGAACTCTGGCGAGTTCGAGAAGATTTTTATTATGATTGCCGATGCGCAGGCCTTGACCGATAATGCCGACAACCCCGAGAAGGTGCGTCAGAATATTATCGAGGTTGCGTTGGATTACCTCTCTTGCGGTATTGATCCTACAAAATCGACAATCTTCATCCAGAGTATGGTACCCGAGCTTACCGAGCTGGCATTCTACTATATGAACCTCGTAACGGTGGCTCGTCTGGAGCGTAACCCGACCGTAAAGACCGAGATCGTTATGCGTGAGTTTGGTAAGTCAATCCCCGTAGGATTCTATACTTATCCTATCTCGCAGGCGTCGGATATTACTGCCTTTCGTGCAACGACAGTACCTGCTGGAGTGGATCAGGAGCCTATGATTGAGCAGACTCGCGAGATTGTTCACAAGTTCAACTCGGTATATGGCGAGACATTGGTTGAGCCCGAAATCTTGTTGCCGAAGAATGCTGCTTGCTTGCGTCTGCCCGGAACCGATGGTAAGGCCAAGATGTCGAAGTCGCTCGGTAACTGTATATATTTGTCGGATACGGCAGAGGATTTGCGTAAGAAGGTGATGAGCATGTACACCGATCCGAACCACTTGCGTGTTGAGGACCCCGGTTGCATCGATGGTAATTGCGTATTTACCTATCTCGACGCATTCTCTCGTCCCGAGCATTTTGCCTCATATCTGCCCGATTATGCGTCGCTTGATGAGTTAAAAGCGCACTATCAGCGTGGTGGCTTGGGCGATGTTAAGGTTAAGAAGTTCTTGTATGCCGTGTTGCAGGAGATGTTGGAGCCTATCCGCGCTCGCCGCAAGGAGTATGAGCAGGATATCGAGGGTGTTTACGAGATTCTGAAGAATGGTTGCGAGGTGGCTCGTGCAGAGGCTGCCGAGACATTGAATATGGTGCGTAACTCAATGAAGATTAACTATTTCGACGACCTCGATTTGATCCGTCAGCAGTCGGAAATGTATAAGGCAGGCAAGTAATTGTTGCCAAGAGATTTTATAGGCAGCATGCTGCCGAAATAGACTATTTGTTTGAGATGTTTAGAATTTTCAAAGAGAGGGTATTACAGTTGATATACAATCGTATAAAGCGATTGAGTAATCAGCAGATGATGGCCGTTTTGGCTATCATCGTAGGTCTGTGTGCCGGCTTGGGTACCTGTTTCTTCGAGATGTTGCTCTATGGCATTCGTTCGGCTTTGGTGACGTGGTTTCCGGTCGATAGGGTGCAGTTCCTCTACCTGATTTATCCAGCCATTGGTATTATCTTGGCAACGCTGTTTGTCAAATATATTGTTAAGGATCAAATCTCGGAGGGTGTTACGCGAGTGCTGTATGCTATGTCGAGCAAGGATTCGCAAATTGCGCGTCATAACTGCTGGTCATCGGTCATAGGAGGTGCTACAACCATCGGATTTGGTGGTTCGGTCGGACCTGAGGCCCCGATTGTGTTGACGGGTGCGGCCATCGGCTCGAATGTTGGTAAGTTGGCAAAACTCAACTATAAAGAGCTTACTCTGTTGCTCTGTTGTGGTGCCGGAGCTGCCGTAGCTGCTATCTTTAAGGCCCCTATTACGGGTGTGGTCTTCGTGCTGGAGATTTTGATGCTCGATATTACCGCTGGATCAATCTTCCCGCTGCTGCTGGCTTCGGTTTCGGCAACTACTACAGCCTTGGTGTTCCGCGGTTTTGACCCTATTATTGCTGTTACCTTGAACTCGGCAGATGCCTTTATAATCAAGCAGATACCGCTCTATATCCTACTGGGTGTATGCTGTGGATTGATGTCATATTATTTCACTTCGGTAAACTCAAAGGTGGGAGCCTATATCAAGGGCATCGATTCGCAATACAAGCGATGGGGTGTAGCGGGTGTGATTTTGGGTGTGCTGATTTTCATCTTCCCGCCTCTGTATGGTGAGGGTTATGAAGGAATGACGGCCCTTATGCACGGCCAGGTTGCAGAGCTGTTTAACAACTCGTTGTTCTTTAAGTTTAGCAATATTGAGTGGCTGGCAATTCTGTATGTCACTGCTATTATGTTCTTTAAGGTCGTGGCAATGGCTACGACGAATGCTTCGGGCGGAGTAGGTGGTACGTTTGCGCCTTCGCTGTTCGTAGGTGCATTTATGGGAGCTATCGTCGCTCTGACGTGCAACGTATGTTTCGATTGGAATGTATCGGTAGTGTCGTTTACGCTGGTAGGAATGGCGGGCGTTATGGCGGGCGTTATGAAGGCTCCGCTGACCTCGATATTCCTTATCGCCGAGCTCTCGAACGGTTACGGGTTGTTTATTCCGCTAATGATTGTTGCAGCTATTTCGTTTGCGGTTGATTATATGCTGGATAGCGACTCAATTTATACCAAGCAGTTACGTCAACAGGGAGCATTGCTTACGCACGATAAGGATCAGTCGGCATTCGTATTTTTGCGCTTATCGGATTTGATGGAGACCGATTTTATCAGCATTAATCGTAGCGTTACGCTGGGCGATATCGTAAAGATTATCTCTACGGCTCGTCGTAATATCTTCCCCGTTATCGACGATGAGGATCATCTGCTGGGCGTTGTGCAGCTGGATGATTTGCGCGAGGATATGTTTAATTCCGAGAATTGGCAACGCTCTATTATGCACTATATGGTGCAGCCTCCCTATAAGGTGTTGCAGCACGAGATGATTCAGAGTATTTTGCCACGTTTCGAGGAGAACCATACTTGGATGTTGCCCGTTGTGGATAAGGAGAATCACTATAAGGGCTTTATCTCGAAGTCGCGTATTTTGAATGCGTACCGTGAGGCGCTGGTGAAGATTTCGCAGTAGTCAATCGATCGATAAAACAAAACTGGCTGTCAATTCATATAATTTGACAGCCAGTTTTGTTATTTTGCAGGAAGGCTTAAAAGAGGGAGTGATAGAGATCTACCCAAATGTAATACATCATAAATCCCGAAATCACGAGCTTGATACCTGTACCTACCAAGAACGAAAGCAGCGATCCGAAGCCTACGGTTATAGCCTTGTCGAGGTTTTGACGATTGTGCAGCAACTCTCCTGCGACAGCTCCAATGAAAGGGCCTATGATAATGCCTAACGGGCCCATAAAGAGCATTCCGATAAAGATGCCTACCGTAGCACCAATCACACCTGCTCGAGTACCACCCAGAGCCTTGCTGAAGTATCCGGGCAGGATGTAGTCCAAAATGGTTACCACGATGGTAATGATGGACCAAATCCAGAGCGTGCGGGTTGACATAGTAGAGTAGTCGGTCCAATGGGCACAAAACATTCCCAAGAGCGATAACGCCGGTCCGGGGAGGATGGGGATGAGGGCTCCCAATATACCCACTACGCCACAAATAATGGCGCAAATCGAGAGAAACAGATCCATACTATCTCTTATTTATGGGTGGCGGACTATCCACCACCAGATTTGTTGCAAAAATTACTCCACCAAGCGGTTTGTAGCCGAGTCGGGGAAGATTACCGAAGGCTTAAACTGCTTAGCCTCCTCGAAATCCATCAGCGCGTAGGATACGATGATAACCAAGTCATCGACAGCCACTTTGCGAGCTGCTGCTCCGTTTAGGCAGATGCAACCGCTACCGCGCTCACCCTTGATGATGTAGGTCTCAAGGCGTTCGCCATTGTTGATGTCGAGAATCTGCACCTTCTCTCCCTCGATCATACCTGCTGCATCCATCAAATCCTCGTCAATGGTGATGCTGCCCACATAATTAAGATTTGCTTGCGTAACTCTTACGCGGTGAATCTTTGATTTTAGTACCTCGATCAACATTGTTTTATGTAATTATTTGATTTTCACATTATCAATAAGACGAATATCGCCAGCCTGAACCGCTATGCAACCCTGAATGCGGTCGCTCTCGTCCCACGACGTAACTTGCTGCAATGAGAGTGCATCTACGGCCTGAAAGTAGATAACCTTCATCAATCCGCTACGCTCAACCTCCTCGGTAACCCACTCTGTGAGCTGTGCCGGAGTAAGCTCTGCTGACTTTGCTGCGCACTGCTTCAACGCGGCATATATCTCGGGGGCGGCAGCGCGATGCTCCTTGTCGAGCAGGGTGTTGCGCGATGAGAGTGCCAAACCGTCGGTATCGCGGATAATGGGGCACTCTACAATCTCAACATCGAGGTTGAGTTGCTTGACCATAGCCTTGATTACGGCAATCTGCTGGAAATCCTTCTCGCCAAAATATGCCTTTGCGGGCTTTACAATATCGAACAGACGGCTAACGACCTGTGCTACGCCATTGAAGTGACCGGGGCGTGTTGCTCCCTCCATAACCTTGTCGATCTGACCGAAGTCGAATTGACGTGTGTCGGGCTCAGGATATACCTCCTCGACCGATGGCATCAATACATAGTCGGCACCTGCGGCCTCCAAAACGGCGGCATCAGCCTCGGGTGTACGAGGATAGTTGCGCAAGTCGTTCTTGTCGTTAAACTGTGTTGGGTTTACAAATACGCTCACAACCACTACTCCACATTCGCGGCGAGCCTTCTCGACCAATGAGCGGTGGCCGGCGTGCAATGCGCCCATAGTAGGTACAAAACCCACCTCTTTGGCGTCGTGTGTTGCCAAAGCCTGCTTAAGGTCGATTATTTTATCAAATGTCTTCATCTATTTATAGTATCCTATAAAACCGTGGCAAAGTTATACAATATATTTGAATAACGAATTTTATGAATCAATAAAAATGAAATGTAGCAAAAAAAGTCCCCCAAAACAGGAGGACTTTTCCAAAAATATAGCTTTTTGCAGTGTAATGTGCGGTTAGTTGAGCGAAGGCAGGAACGAATAATCCTTCGAGTAGTGAAGCATCTGCTCGATGTAGTTGTGGTTGTAGTGTAGCTTTACGTCAACAACCTCGCCATCATTCTCTACGAGCTCGTAGCTGGGGTTTACAAAACCGCTGTATGGCTCGATGCCGAGCTGCGCGTAACGCTCCAAAACCTCTTTGTGAAGCTCGGGATCAACCTTAACGGCATAATCCTCTACCAACTTACGGCCAGCCTCGTAGTCGCCCTCCGACTTGATGCGCTGCACCTCGTAGAGCAACTCTCCGAAGAGCTTACGCAGACCATCGAAGTCGTTTACGACGATATATCGCTTGCCATTCTGCTCTACCCACTCGATAATCTTCTCATCCTTGCCATGCTCGTAACACCACTCGGCAATGAGTTTGCGATTACGCATGTGCGACTCCTCGACATTCTTGCCCGGCTCGATGCGTGAGAGCTGAGTCATGATACCATTCATTATGTAGCTTGCATATTGAGCCTTGGCAACATCCAACGAAGGAATCAATCCCAACTCAACGAGCTTCTCGTCGCCCAAGTAGTAGAGTGCAAATAGGTCGGCACGAGTCTCCTCCAATGTTGAAGAGTAGCTCTTAAGCTCGCCACCCGTAACACCCTTTGCTAACTGGCCAGAGCCGTGACCCAAGCACTCGTGAAGGTCGGTATGGAGGTCGTCGCCAATCTTGCCATACTCCTTGATGCGGGCGCGATCCTCCTCCCGGAGCATAAACTCCTCGTTGAAGCCATTGCCCTGCGCAGCGTTGTCGTAGGCATAGGTGATATTGTCGATTGTAACCGACTTTGAGCCATACTCCTTGCGAATCCAGTCGGCATTAGGAAGGTTGATACCAATAGGAGTAGCGGGGTAGCAGTCGCCGCCCAACATAGCCACTGTGATAACCTTTGCCGATACGCCCTTAACCTCCTTCTTGCGGAATTCGGGGTTGATAGGCGAATTATCCTCAAACCACTGGGCATTCTTCGAGATAATCTCTGTACGGTGGCACGCTGCGCTGTCAACAAAGTTTACAGTACCCTCCCATGAGGCTTTGAAACCGAGAGGATCGCCATAATTCTCGATAAAGCCGTTTACAAAATCGACGTTTGATACGTTGTCGCCAACCCACAATACGTTGTAGCGGTCGAACTCGCGCAGATTACCCGTGCGGTAGTAGTTGATCAAAGCGTCGATGATGCTCTTCTGAGGCTCCTCGGCTACTGCGCGGGCCTTCTCAAGCCAAAATACAATCTGCTGGATAGCATCGGAATACATACCACCCAAGTGCCAAACTCTCTCGACGATCTTGCCATCGGCATCCTTCGTAAGTTGTGAGTTAAGACCATAAGAGATGGGGTGGGGATCCTTCTCGTCAACCATAGCTGCGTAGAACTCCTCTACCTCCTTCATAGTTACACCCTCATAGTAGTTGCAAGCCGACTCCTTTACCATATCGACACCATCGGTCTGGTTAAGGCGTGATGCATAGAGCGAGGGGTTGAAGATAATTTCGCACAACTCCTCCTTTGCGATAGGTAACTCCTTGACGTATATGTCAATCATCTGCTCGAACCACTCGCGTGAGAACTCTGCACGGAACTTGTCGTTTGAGTAGTGGTGGTGAATACCATTGGCAAACCATACCTTCTTGAGGTACTTCTCCATAGCAACGAAATCGGCCGCTGCGCGGTCACCATCATACGATGTGTAGATCTGCTCCAGCGCGCGACGAATCGTAAGGTTATACTTGAAATTCTGATCGAACAGGATGTCGCGACCACACTTTGTAGCCTCCGAGAGGTAATAGATAAGCATCTTCTGATTCAGTGGCAAGTTCTCAAAGCCGGGAACCTCGTAGCGCAAAACCTTGATGTCGTCGAAGCGATCTACAATCCAAGGTGCGGGCTGCGTCTGCTCATCGGATGTTGAGCTGCAACAGTTGCAAGATGTTAAGGTCGATAAATTAATTGTCATAATCGTAAAGATTAAGATTGAGCATAGGTTTCTCATATCAGTGTTTTGGTTAACTGTGAATAATTTGCGCCAAAGGTACGCAAAATTTGTTAAATTATAGAATATTCTAAAAGAAGCTCTCTCGAATGATCGCTTTGTAGTTGTACTCGCCCTTGAAATGAGCCGTTGTTATACAGCATCTAACAGAAAGGACGTGCCCATTTTTTTGACACGTCCTCTGCTCTTTTTTGCACCCCGTCGGTTACCTGTATTGCGCGCTGCGGGCCTCAAACCACGGATTCTGCAAGTTCTCCTTGTTATACTCTAGAGGTTTGCGGTCGGGGTATGACTCTGTAACGCCTCCTGCCTCGGCTAAAATCAGCTCACCTGCGGCTGTATCCCACTCATAGGTATTGGTGGTACGAACGTAGTGGTCGATTGTACCTTCGGCCAAAAGGCAGAATTTATAAGAACTGCCCTGCTCGATAACCTCTAAATCGGGATGCGTATGGCGTAACTCCTCGATGCGCTGGTGCGTCTCGGGTGTTTGGTGCGAACGCGACACAGCTACGCGGAAACCATCGTGACGGCTTGATGCCAAAGGCAGCCGCTCGATACGTTCGTTAACCTGCTCGTTGTTGAACGTAGGGTTGTCGGTAGGCTCGACATTGCGGATAAGGTAGGCCCCGTGGCCCTTCATTGCAAGATACATCTTGTGATGGTAGGGCACATAGAGAACCGACGCCATACATTGGTTGTTGTAGAGGAGCGCAATATTTACGGTAAACTCGTTATTGCCCTTAATAAACTCAACGGTGCCATCCAACGGATCGACCAATAGGAACAACTCCCAATTGCGACGTTCGTCATAGAGCATTGTGCGGCCCTCCTCGCTCAAAACGGGTATTCGCGTAGGGTCTAACTGCTCTTTGATGGTGTTGTGCGATACGCGATCGGCAACCGTAATGGGCGTTTTGTCGCTCTTTAGGCTTATGTCGTAATCGTCCTGATTCTTGTATATTTTCATTATGGCAGCACCTGCCTTTATTGCAGCGTTGATACACTGCGGCAAGAGGTGCTCTTTGATTTGTGTGTCCATTTGAATATCTTCCATCATCGTTATAATAGTAGTTTTTAGTTTCTTTGTAAAGATAAGAAAATTTAATGAAAAAAGGAAGTTTTAACGACAAAAAAACCATCTTGGGTTAAAGATATACCATAACGTCGTATCGCGCGAAGATTCTTGGTCGATTGAGCGGGCGGTGTATTGCGCTGCGACTACAATTATTATGGCAGTGAGTATCGAAATAATGGCTATTTTATAGTCAAATACGATGTAACAAATGCCGATGAAAAGAGTTGCGGATATAGTGGCACAGATGTAAATCGTGGGTGGGGTGGTGTGGTTTATGCAAAGGAGAGGAAAATTAATGGAAAGACGCTTGTTGCGCGCGATTTTATGTTTTATATGATAAGAGAATCCGCCTGCCTCGACGATAGCATCGCGGTGGAAAATAACACAGCCATCAACCGACGATTCAATTAAGTCAATGCCCGAATTGTCGCGCTCAGATAAGGTGGTAATTATGTTGTCGATAGCTGTGGAACGTAAAGTATAGGTGGTAGCTAATGGTATTACGTAATCATATGAAGCTAAGGTGGTTGCAGCATTCAAATCGTCGTATAGAGATATGTAACCCTGATCGATTACGATTAATTTTCGAAAACAACGTAGTCGCGAACGATATAGCGAGCGTATATGGGTATTTGCAAGCTCGGTTACATCGGGGGTGTTTACCAAAATCATCTTGAAATGATGTAAAATCTGATTGAACGACTCGGGGTAGAGGTTGCTGTCGAGAACGACAATCACCTCGTAGCGGTCGTACTCGGTAGATAGTAGCGAAATTATATGGTCGAGCTCTTTTATCTGGCTGCAAAGTATCGAACAGCCTGCCACTCCCAGCGAGCAGTAACTCCCCGCAAGGTCGGTCAAGAGTTGTCGTTGACGCCGAGTGGCACGCGTAATACGCAGCGCGCGAAGGATAGCTCCCGCGGAGATTATAAACAAAAACGTTGCTACGATATATTGTGCGAAGTGGAGCATACGAGGTCACGTTTATATGATTTTATGATCGATTCCGAATATATTGTTTCGTGTGGTGAAAATATGCAGCGCAGAGCCGATAGCGAATAACCCGCTTGAGTTAGATGACGGCATAGTTGTTTGCGACGACGCGGTGTCATTGCCGACAATCGTTCGCGCACCTTTGCCCGACCCAAAGGCCGGCCGAGCGACGAGAGTGTGTATATCGATTCGTGTACGATGTCAGCATCGGTAGCTGTCGAGATGATGTTTTGCAGTTGCTTATCGGCTATCTCGATGCCGAAATTGCGAACTATTGCCAGCCCAAGCATTCGTAAATTGCGATTCGTGCTACGCAGTAGTGGCTCATACGCAATGGGCAGTATGCCACGCCGCAGAAGAGTGATGATGCGAGCTATGTCGAGTGGTGTGAGATCGAAACGCAGCGAAGCAATGGTTGCGATGGCCTTTGACGGGTCGGTAGCCAGTAGAGCTATGAGTGCAGCTGTGCGTGTGTAGCTATGGCGAGAGCGAAGATGTTGTTGCAGTAGGTGTGTTGTTGCGGTGTGGGAAGGTATAGCACTCATTAATATTAATATATGTATGCGACGGGGGCCACGACTCCACCGTATGCGGTTTAGCAGAAATGTGTCGAGTCGATAGCGACGCGTCAGTTCGCGAATGATTGTCGTATTTGTGCCGTAAGTGTGACTCAATATTGTGTTCATAGCTTCGGCCAATGCCATATGCCGTATGGGAGTATCGGCTGCGGGGTAGAGGTCGCAACACTCCTCGGAAAAAAGCATTTTGATGATTTGACGGATGTAGCTGTCGCTCAGTGTTGCGCGCTGCAGCTGTCGTAGCCGACTTCGCCTTTGCCATAGAGCCGCAACCTCGAAACCAATAATGGCCGAGGCTTGAATTATTATATATATGTATAGAAGCATTGTTGGCTCAATTTCTGTTACTGACTATCGTGAGCTAAGGTCTTTAGACGTAGGCGTAGCATCGAGATTGGGAATGTGAAGTATTGATCTACGCCACACTCCAAAAGACTGAGTACCGTATGCTCGGATTGCTGCCATGTGATAACATATATCGTTGGCCTATGCAAACTGCTGCGACGAAGCATCTCCATTAAATTTGCCCCATTCATAAATGGCGCGCTGTCGATTATGTAGATAAGCGTAGGTCGCAGGGAGTTGCTTTTGGCGATAAGTTGTTGTAACGAGCTGCAATATATAATGTGCCGATTATCGTCGCGGATAGTGGCCGCGAGAAGTGTTGCGAGCAGGCGTTGCTGCGAATATATCAATATAGTGCCTCTGTTCATAATGCGAGGATTTGCCATTGTTTGATGGCTAAAAATGTGCCAAATGGCAGATAAGTGAAAAAAATATTTGTCAAATGGTTGTGTGGAGAAAATTTTTTGTATATTTGCAGGCCGAATTACGGCAAAATTTATAATTTACTTATAGAATGTACGTTATAGTAGAGATCGCAGGTCAGCAGTTTAAGGCTGAAAAGGGTCGTAAGCTCTATGTTCACCGTCTTCAGGGCGACGTAGAGTCGTCAGTGAGCTTCGACAAAGTCCTGCTTGTAGACAACGACGGTCAGGTTAAGGTAGGTGCACCTGCAGTAGAAGGCGCCTCAGTTAAGTGTAAGATCTTGAAGCACCT
>JAGBIR010000023.1 GCA_017934845.1 Alistipes sp.
CCGCAAGAAGGACTTGGGTGCAATTGCAATGACTTATGGCTATGTATATGTTGCGCAGGTATCAATTGGTGCGTCGCAGACTCAGTTGTTTAACGTGTTGAAGGAGGCTGAGGCTTATCCCGGCCCATCACTTGTTATCGCTTACGCTCCCTGTATCAACCACGGTATCAAGGGTGGTATGGCTCGTACACAGACCGTAGGTAAGCAGGCTGTTGAGTGTGGTTACTGGCATTTGTGGCACTATAATCCTCAGTTGGAGGAGCAGGGTAAGAATCCGTTCGTAATGGATTCAAAGGAGCCCGATTGGTCGAAGTTCCGTGACTTCTTGATGAATGAGGTGCGTTATACATCGCTCCAGAAGTCGTTCCCCGCAGAGGCTGAGGAGCTCTTCGCTGCTGCCGAGGAGAATGCAAAGTGGCGTTACAACTCTTACCAGCGTATGGCAAAGTTGGAGTACTAATATAGTTATTCAGTAATTAGAAAAGTTGCCCGATGATTTTCGTCGGGTAACTTTTTTTGTGTTGTAATGCGGGATTTGATCTTCCGAGTGTTTGAAATGTCATTGAAGTTGATTATATTTGTTTAATGTAATGATAGAAATAACTAAACCTAACCTAAATATGAAGAACAGAAGATTGAGAATGGGAATGATTGGCGGTGGTAAAGATGCTTTCATCGGAGCGATCCATCGCCGTGCTGCATTGATGGAGAGTGAGATAGAGCTTGTCTGTGGATGCTTTAGTATCGATCCCGAAATATCGCGTGAGTCGGGCCGCGCGTACTATATCCCCGAAGATAGAATTTATACCAGCTGGCAGGAGATGCTCGATAACGAGGCTATGTTGCCCGAGGGCGAGCGAATGGATTTTGTGACTATCGTAACGCCTAACCGCTTCCACTATGAGCCGGCTGTTGCGGCACTCGATAAAGGTTTCCATGTTGTGCTGGATAAACCTATGACTCTTACTCTTCAAGAGGCCTTGTCGTTGCGAGAGAAGGTGCGCCAGACGGGTCTTACGCTGGCATTGACGCACGTTTATAGTGGCTATCCTGCCGTTAAGGAGGCAAAACGCCGTATCGCGCGCGGTGATATAGGTCGTGTGCGCCGTCTGTTTGTGGAGTATTCTCAAGGCTGGCTGACAAAACGCATTGAGTTGGAAGGCGGTAATAATGCTGTGTGGCGCAACGATCCTAAATTGGCAGGTAAAGGAGGCTGCGTGGGCGATATCGGAACGCACGCTTGGCACTTGGCCGAGTATGTTACGGGTGCGCGTGTGGTAAAGGTGTGTGCCGATCTGTTGCGTGTTGCTGAGGGTCGTCCTGTTGATGACGATGCGTGTGCTTTTATGCGCTTTGATGCGGGCTTTACGGGCCTGTTGCAGGCTACACAGATTGCAGCCGGTGAGGAGAATAATATCCGCCTTCGAGTCTATGGCGAGAAGGGTGGTCTGGAGTGGCGACAAATGGAGCCGAATACGCTCTATATGAAATGGATAGATCGTCCAACGGAGGAGATCCGCGTAGGTAACGGTTTTGGCTGGTTGACCGATTTTACAAAGCATAATACGCGTGTTCCGGGTGGCCATCCCGAGGGCTTTATCGAGTCGTTTGCCAATATTTATCGCAATTTTGCCTTGACGGTTCGTGCCCGTACCGTAGGCGAAGAGCCGCGCGAGGAGTGGTTAGATTTCCCGACAGTCGAGGATGGTGTTCGCGGTATGCAGTTCGTCGAGACGATGGTTAAGGCGGGTTACGATGCCGACCTTAAGTGGTGCGACTGGGTTGAGCAGTAGTGGCTGATGAGAGCCTATGCCAAACGAATATTATGCAAAAAAATCCTAATATCGCTTGTTTGAGTAGGAAAAAATCCTCTTTATTGTTTGATAGGGCTGAAAAAATAGTTAACTTTGCACGAATTGGTATGTGATGTTGCCAAAAGGCTCTACCAAATGGCTTTTCTATCGATTCAGAACAGATTAAGAGTTATTAATATTGACTTGCATAAAGCTTATGTCAAAATCGAAAAATAGCAAGAAGAGATTCTTTCTGATTTTATTGACCGGTATCGTTGTGGGATTCTCTGCAATGATTGCCTTCAACTGGTTTTGGGTTAACTCATCGACCAATGAGTCGTGTATGGCTTGCCACGCTCACCCCGAGTCTGATGCCAGCTGGAAAAAGTCGGTACACCATAACAATGGCAGTGGCGTAGTTACCGATTGTGCCGCTTGTCACCTTCCGCAGCGCGGCTCGGTGGAGTATGTCGCGGCGAAGGTAAAGATGGGCGTCAAGGATGTCTGGTCATACATTACCAAAGATGTCGAGACTATCGATTGGGATAGCAAGGGCGAATTGGAGTATGCTCAAGGAATCGTTTATAACTCATCTTGCAAGGCGTGTCACGTAAACCTCTTCCCCGAGGGTATTACCGACGAGGGCGTTACGGCTCACCTCTACTACGAGGATAACGAGGAGAAACTCAATATGCAGTGTATTAGCTGCCACCTCGATGCGGGTCACTACAATCCCAATTACAAGCACGGCCAGATGCTGGATCGTCCCGTTGCTGCGAGTGGTGAGCTTTTCGCCGAGGCAACCGCTGTTACATCGTTCGAGAATTTCGTCGAGCAGATTCCCGGCACTTCGGCATCGATTAGTATGATTGCCATCCCGGGCGGTAGCTTCCTGATGGGTAGTGCCGAAAATGAGCCTTTCCATAAGGCCGACGAGGCTCCGCAGCGCAACGTAACCGTATCGCCATTCTTTATGGGTGAGATTGAGGTTACTTGGGATCAATATTGGGCCTTCTATGGCGAGACAATGTCGGAGGGACGTACCTCGCCCGAGGAGATATATGCCAACAACAGCCGCGAGGATGTCGATGCTGTGAGTGGCCCGACACCTCCGTTCGGATTCCCCGATCAGGGTTGGGGTATGGGTAGCCGTCCTGCAATTACTATGACTCACTATGCAGCCGAGACCTTCTGTCAGTGGCTCTCGCTAAAGACGGGCAAGAAGTATCGTCTGCCGACCGAGGCCGAGTGGGAGTATGCGGCGCGTGGCGGAACATCGACTCCCTATTTCTTCGAGGGTAATCCCAAGAAGATGAGCAACGAGGGTGTCTGGAATGGCCTGTTCGGTGCTGATACAACAATGATTAATCGTTATGCCGTATATGTGAATAACAGCCATAATCGTACGCAGGAGCCTGCAAAGGTGGCGGCTAACGGCTTTGGCCTGAAGAATATGGCAGGTAACGTTATGGAG
>JAGBIR010000024.1 GCA_017934845.1 Alistipes sp.
ACTCCTGCATTCCCGACTCGCCATTGGCGTTGAAGGGGTACTCCTTGTAAGAGTTGCTACCACCTACATATATAATGGTCTTTGTTACCGTCGATGTGGGATCAACCTCCCAACATATCTTTACACGCTCGTTGCCATCCATCGATGAAACCGCTGCGGGTTTATCGACCTTTACTTCGGCAGGGGGTGCTGGTGGATTGGGAGTAGGCTCGTTGTTGTCCACCTCCGATGAGTCGCCGCACGCAATAAAAAAGAGTGAGGCAACCATTAATGATAAAAGATAAAAGCGTTTCATATAGTTGTAGTTTTTAGTTTCAGTATATAGTTTTAGTCGCGAATTGAGCCTGTTTACTACACAGAATTTGCACGCAATTTCACTTTACACAAAAATAGCAAAAAAATTTGTACACTCGCTATAAATACTACATATTAAATATATGTATGTTTTGATTTTTCTAATGACAAATATGATTTATGGCGCGTTTTTGCGATGTTGGGCATAGCTGTAAAGGGTGAAAATCATAAAATACGTCGCCAAAATTTTGTGCTTTTGGCAAGTTGTCGCACAAAAATCGGAATATTTTTTTACCTTTGTAGATAAGTGAAAATATGCACTTGTTGAAAATGATGAATAACGTTAAAAAAGATAGATTGATTTTTGTAACCAACGATGATGGCTTCTCGGCTGCAGGTTTCGAGGCCGCAATCGAGGTGGCACGCCAGTTCGGTCGCGTGTTTGCCGTAGCTCCGGCTACGGTGCAGAGTGGTCGTAGTCAGGCAATTACAATGTATGAGCCGCTGTTTTTGGAGATGCAGCGATGCGAGGAGGAAGTCGAGGTGTACTCCTTCTCGGGTACGCCTACCGATTGCGTAAAGGTGGCTTTTGACCATCTGCTTAAGGATGAAAAGGTCGATTTGGTTATTTCGGGCATCAATCACGGCTCAAATTCTGCAATCAACGTACTCTATTCCGGTACGATGGGTGCTGCTATCGAGGGTAGCTTTTATGGTTGCCCGTCGGTAGGTTTGTCGCTCACCGACCACGCTGCCGATGCCGATTTTACAGCCGCCAAAAGCTATGCGCGCGAGATTATAGCTGCTGTGTTGGAAGGCGAGCAGACTATGGAGCGTCCGTTGTGCCTGAATGTAAATATCCCGAACATCCCTATGGAGGCGATTCGCGGTGTTAGGGTATGCCGCCAGTGCCGCGGAATATGGCGTGAGGAGTTCTTCCGCCACGAAGATCCGCGTGGAAAACCCTATTTCTGGCTCACGGGTAGCTATACAAACTATGAGCCCGAAGCGGAAGATACCGACGAGTGGGCATTGGCAAACGGCTATGTTTCGGTCGTGCCTGTGCAGGTCGATATGACGGGTTACAGTCAGATTGAGGGGTTGAAGTCAATGTTGCGATAAGCCTCAGGCGTAGCATAAGATTGCTGCGCAGTGCGGGAAGAGCAAAACAAAAAGCAAAAACAAAGAGCGAGTGTAAACGGTAAATATTCGTAGTTATGATGATTAAGGTTCTGCTGTATCTGGCGATTATTGTCCAGTTTATTGCGATGTATTACGCTGTTCGCCTTGTGCGAATGACGAAGTATAACGTGATCTGGATTCTCTTTATCATTGGTTTTGTGGTGCTTGCGGGCGAGCGAGTGCTGCAGCTCTGGATTAATTACGGCCACCCCGAGCCACTTATCAACCTCGAGTGGTTCGATATCATCGTGTCGATATGTATGTCGATTAGCGTTGTGATGCTCGACAAACTTATCATCTATATCGATCGCTTGAATCGTCATCGCCAGCTTACCGACCGTCGTATTCTTACCGCTGTGCTAAGAACCGAGGAGAAGACGCGCTCGAACTTCTCGAAGGAGCTGCACGATGGACTTGGGCCGCTGCTCTCGTCGGCAAAGATATCACTCTCGGCTCTTGCCCGAACAGAGATGGATAGCTCGCGTCGTGAGATTTTCGATAATACTCTCTATGTTGTCGAGGAGGCGTTGCGCTCGTTGCGCGAGATTTCTAACAACCTCTCGCCTCACGTTTTGAGCGACTTTGGCCTTGCGCGAGGTATTCAAACCTTTATCGATAGGGCCTTGACGCTGCATAAAGTGAAGATTTCGTTTGTTACTAATATGCGTGGAGAACGCTTCGATACCGATATCGAGGTTATTATGTATCGTGTTGTGTGTGAGTTGGTTACTAATTCACTTAAACATTCGGGATGTAGCGAGATTCGCCTCTCGTTGTCGGTCTCGGGCGATTTGCTGGAGTTGCAATATACCGATAATGGCCGCGGCTTTAATCCGCAGGCGATGATGGACTGCGGTATGGGTTTGTCAAACATCAGTTCGCGAATAAATTCGCTCAATGGAGAGTTGGATATCCGCTCGGCAAAGGGTAAAGGTATGCGCGCAACGGTAAAGATAAATGTCAGAGGCGCAACACGTTATATCACAGCACCTGCGACCTTTGATAACACAGAAGAGTCACCACGTAAAAAACGCAATCAACGATGATACGCATAGCACTTGTAGATGACCATTCGCTCTTCCGTTCCGGTATGAAGGTGCTGCTGGCGTCGTGTCCCGACTTCGAGGTCGTTGCCGATGCCGGTAGTGGCGAGGAGTTTCTGGCAATGATGGATCAGGCTGCACCCGATGTGGTCTTTATGGACTATTCGATGCCGGGTTTGAATGGTGCGGAGACGACGGCCAAAGCTTTGGAGCGAAATCCCGATTTGAAAGTCATAACGCTCTCGATGTTTGGCGATACGGCCTACTATTCGCATATGGTGGCTGTCGGTGCCAAGGGCTTTTTGTTGAAAGATTCGGGTTTCGACGAGGTTGTCGAGGCGGTTGAGGCTGTATATGGCGGCGGTGAGTATTTTAGTGAGCCGTTGCTGGCGTCGCTCTCGCAGTCGATGCGCTCGGTGCGCGTGGGTGGAGGTTTGGTTGAGGAGATTGCCGACTCGGATCGCCTGTCGGATCGCGAAATTGAAATTTTGGTCGCGATATGTCAAGGTTTATCGACGCAGGAGATAGCCGATACGCTGTTTATCTCGAAGCGAACGGTAGATAAGCATCGTGCCAATATTTTGGAGAAGAGTGGTTGCAAGAATACGGCGAGCCTTGTTGTCTATGCCATCCGTCACGGCTTGGTCGATGTGTGATAGATCGTCGCTGATTTAGGAGCGTGAAAGGTTGCGCATAAAATTACAACGGCAGGGACATTAAGTTCCTGCCGTTGCTTTTGGCATCTCTGCCTTGTAGGTTAATCTCATTACAATCTACTAATCTCAATCTTTGTTAACCTATATTTTTCACTATTCCAGTTGTTTCCAGCCTTTCTGCAATCAATTGTTTGGGCTTCCCGCCATCAACTGCTTGACCTTCCCGCCATCAACATCCCACCCTTTGCTATCAATCGGGCCCTATTTCTCCTGATTACGGTGTTATCCGTATTGCCGGTGGGCGTTTGCCGCATCTGCCCCACTTTATTGCCAGGCAGTTGCGCACACAGCGTTGCTATTTGCGGCCCTCCTTTGCTTCGATACACTCGGTAGCGTGGGGTACGCGCAACAAACGCTCCTTGGGGATTAGTTTGCCGGTAGTTTTGCAAATACCGTAAGTCTTGTTCTCGATACGCACCAATGCCATCTCCAGATTGCGGATAAACTTCATCTGGTGAGTTGCCAAGCGTCCGGTCTCCTCTTTAGAGAGTGTGGCGGCACCCTCCTCCAAGACCTTGAACGTAGGTGAGGTGTCTTGTGTATCGTTGTCCTCGGAGTGTGTAATATTCGAGCGCAACAATTCATAATCAGCCCTGGCCTGCTCGAGTTTTTTCAAGATAAGTTGCTTGAACTCGGCCAAATCGGCATCTCCATATCTTACTCTCTCTTCTGCCATAGTCGGTTTTATTAAAGGTTGTAATGTAAAGATATATCATTTTTTATAAACGAACAAATCTTTACGCTAAAAAGTCAACTATCGGCTTATAATTATATCGCGAGCAGCCCACCTCAGTAGGTAGGCTACCCACGATAAAGTGCCTTACATACGTGTTACGGCAATCTTCAAAGGCTCCTCGTCAACATCAGAGTCAACCACAACGCCACCCTCGGGATTAGCCGAAAGCTTAACCTCTACGGCCAGAGTCTGCGATGCGATGTAGTCGGCAAAGTGTGCGATAGCACCCTCGACGATAGGCTTCTGCTCGATCTCGACGCGAATCTTGTCGGTAACCTCAAAGCCAGAGTCCTTACGTATGTTCTGGATGCGGTTAATCAATTCGCGTGCCACACCCTCACGACGCAGCTCGTCGGTTACGGTAATGTCGAGCGCAACGGTCAACTTACCCTCCGATGCTACCAACCAACCCGGCATATCCTCCGATGTAATCTCGAAGTCGGCAGGAGTAACTGTAACCTGCTCGCCACCAATCTCGAGTGGAGTCTCTGCGGCCGACTCAATCTCGGCAATCTGCTCCTGCGAGACTGTAGCTGCAAGGGCTGCCATCTGCTTTGCAAACTTGGCGTAACGCTGGCAGAAGTTCTTGAAGTTGAGCTTGATGCGCTTTGTTATGATGCCTGTCGTATCGGTCAAAAGCTCGATGTCCTTAACGTTTACCTCGCCCATAACAAGGCCCTTGACAGCCTCGATATGTGCTGCCATTGTCTGATCCAATACGGGGATGAGGATCTTTGTCAAAGGCTGGCGTACCTTGATATTCACCTTACGACGCAGAGCCAATACCATCGATGATACCTTCTGTGCAATATCCATCATCTGCTCCAACTCGGTGTTGATGAGCGTAGGATTCACAACGGGGAAGTCGGCAATATGTACCGAAGAGTCGCTGTGGCGGCCGCTAACGGCGTTGAGGTCTGTAAATATGCGATCAGCGATGAATGGTGCAAACGGCGCAGCCAACTTCGCTATGGTCTCCAAACAGGTGTAAAGTGTCTGATATGCAGCAAGTTTATCCTCGCTCATACCGCCACCCCAGAAACGCTTACGATTCAAACGAACATACCAGTTCGAGAGGTTCTCACCTACAAACTCCTGAATAGCGCGTGCCGCAGGCGTGGGGTCGTAGTCGTTCAGGTAACGCGTAACATCCTTCACAAGGGTATTCAGCAACGAGATGATCCAGCGGTCGATCTCGGGACGATTCTCAACGGGGATCTCGGCCTCCTGACCTGTGAAACCATCCACATTGGCGTAGAGTGCGAAGAATGAATATGTGTTGTAGAGTGTGCCGAAGAACTTACGACGTACCTCGTCAACACCCTCCTTGTCGAACTTAAGGTTATCCCACGGCTGCGAATTTGAAATCATATACCAACGAGTGGCATCAGCTCCATAGGTTGCCAATACCTCGAAAGGATCGACGGCATTGCCCAAGCGCTTCGACATCTTGTTGCCGTTCTTATCCAATACCAAGCCGTTAGAGATAATATTCTTAAACGCTACCGCGTCGAACAACATAGTAGCGATTGCGTGCAACGTAAAGAACCAACCGCGAGTCTGGTCAACACCCTCGGCGATGAAGTCTGCGGGGAATACCTCACCGAAGTCCGCACCACCATTCTCGAAAGGATAGTGAATCTGTGCATAAGGCATAGCACCCGAGTCAAACCAAACGTCGATAAGGTCGCTCTCGCGCTTCATAGGCTCGCCCTTCGACGATGTAAGCACGATAGAATCGACATAGGGGCGGTGCAGGTCGATATTCTCAACTGAGTAGTTCTCTTTCGACATGTCGCCGACCTTGAAGTTCTTGAACGGATTCTCGGTCATGTTGCCTGCCGCGATACTCTTCTCGATCTCGGCCATAAGCTCCTCGATAGAGCCTATGCACTTAAGTTCCGAGCGATCCTCCGTAGCCCAGATAGGCAGCGGTGTACCCCAGAAACGCGAACGTGAAAGGTTCCAGTCGTTCAAGTTCTCCAACCACTTACCAAAGCGGCCTGTACCTGTCGATTCGGGCTTCCACAAGATGGTCTCGTTAAGCTCCATCATACGCTCCTTAAGTGCTGTTGTGCGGATAAACCACGAATCAAGCGGGTAGTAAAGCACCGGCTTGTCTGATCGCCAGCAGTGGGGGTAGTTGTGGACGTGCTTCTCAATCTTGAATGTCTTGTTGATAGCCTTCAGCGAGAGGCAGATATATATGTCGAGTGACTCGGCAGCTGCGGCAGCGGCCTCGTCGTAACGACCGTCAACGGTAAACTGCGGGTCGTAAGCGTTCTTCACCCAGCGGCCCTCGTACTCTTTG